>NZ_BACT01000653.1:0-23629 GCF_000333255.1 Methylobacterium sp. B1
GCCGACGGCGCGGCCGGCAAGACCGAAAGGCGTCTGGGGCGGATCCTGGCCTTTGCGACCTGATCGTCCGTGAGGCGAACGCGCCTGGCCCGTTCCGGCTCTGGAACAGCCGCCGGCGTCCCCCCCGGGCCCGCGATCCTGGGCGGGTGCCGCGCACCGGTCAGCAGGGCCCGCAACGCGTCGGCGGCGGCGGGCCACCCCGTCGCGACGAGGAAGCCGCCGACGACGGCCACCGGCACGATGAGGAGATGCTTGAGCATATCTGTGTCATGGGCGGCGGCCCACGCGCGCGTGGTCCCGCGCGTGGTCCCGGAGGCGCTGTTCGAGGCAGGGGCACCGGGACGGCGGATCGACCCGCCGGCCGGCGCGGCGAAGGCCGGGTGCCGGTCACACGGGTGGCGCCGGGCTCGCCGAACGGCGTGGCCATGGCGGCGGCGCCCCATCTGCGGTCGGCCTCCGATCCGCACCTCATCGCGCGCCCGCACCCCGACCTTTCGCCCGTGGAAGGCGCCGGGTGCGCCGGCACGCTCATGCCTCATGGGATCGCCGACCCGCCTCATCGCCGGCCCAAGGCCGGGCTGGGCGGAGGACGAGGTGGCGGCTGCGCGGGCTGGTCCCGCTCGGTCTCTGCGGCTTGCTGTGAGCTTCGACTACCGATCCGAGAAGAATTTCCGAAGCTCCTCGGGGGTTACCTTTCCATCCTTGTTGGCGTCGACCGCGTTGAAGAGACGCTTATGGATAGCCGTCACTTCGTCGAACGAGAGAGAACCGTCCCCGTCCGTATCCGCAATCGCGAACATCATCCGCATTCGGAGGCCGCCGTCCATCATGTGGTCCATCATGCCACACATGCCGCCATGGCCCAGCCCTCCCATGCCGCTCATCATGCCCCGCCCCATCATGCTGGGTCGATTGGGCGGGGAGGCTGGGTCCGGCGTGTTCTCCGGGCCCGTTGATGTCTGAGCACCTGCGCTGGACAGCGAGCCGGCCGCGAGGAGTGTGGTGAGGGCCGTCACCTGCACCAGTGTCGCCAGCGTCATGAAACCCTCCCCAGCGAGAGATGTCCCTCGTCACGCGCAATGTCGCCAGCGATGCGGTCGGCCGTGGGCGCAACTGAATTCAGGTTACCTGCCCCGAGGGGTCACACATTGATGTTGATCAACCGCTCAGGACCTCAGGATCGGCGTTCGATCTGAGGCATGCCATTCCGTCGGCATCGCCACGTCCTGGGCGCCGGATGCGCCCCGGCCATCGAAGTCCCTCGCGGGGCCCGCTGGGGGTGTCACCGATACCCGGTTGGGGTGTGATGGCGAGACCGGCGGTGCAGGCGCGCATGACGGCATGCGTCGTGGCGGCTGCGCCCGTCCTGGCGATCCGGCGCAGGGGCAGACCCGCTCCGCTGATGCCGCTCCGCCCCCCGCGCTTCGACAAAGCGGCCGGGCGGCACGCGACGCTCGGCTCCCGCAGGCCCGGTGGAGTTCGAGAACCGGCCCGAACCCGCTGAGTGTGGTGTCCACCGTGCCGGCAGCAATCCGCGCGTTCGCAACGGACTCGGGAACAGCGGCTTGGCGTTGATCTGGCTCAACGACGCGAGGCTGACCTTGTATGCGAGTTCGACTTCGATCGGCCGGTCGCTGGAGCGCGAACAGGTAGGCTCATCATGACTGCGACCACCGCGGCACCCGCACGGCCTGAACCCGACACCGCGAGAGTCACCTCTGCCCAGCGCGAAGCCTCGGCGCGCGCCGTCGCGGTCGTCTCCGGTGCACGACCGACGCGGCGGCAGTTGCCCGGATGCCATGTGCCGCGACGTCATCGTCGCGTCGGACGTCGCTATCTGCCAGTATCCGTCTCAACAAACCGAAATGGATCAAGGCCCTGGCCATCGCCGCTTCCCTTGCCGACACGAGGGCTTGCGCACGTTCAAGCGGTCCGCTCCGGGGGCAAGTCTCGGCTCGGCCGTCCAAGAGGGAGGGGTCCATGCAGAGCGGCAAGGAGTTTATCGACACCCTGAAACGTGAGCACGCCCGCCTCGGCCGGCTGGTCGACGTCATCGATAACGGTCGTTGGTGGACGACGGACACGCCGGGCCGCCCGGCAGTCGCCGATCTGGACAAGCAGGCGAAACTCCTGGTGAGCGTCATCGATGAGATTGACCGTGTTGTCGGGCAGATCGGCTCGCGCTGAGCCCGACGCTGTGTAACGCGCGCAACAGCAATGCCGCCCAGCGCTCCGTGATCCTTGGCTTGCGCCTCCGCCGTGTCTCCGGCCGAGCGGTCACACAACCTTGCCGACGAGATGCCCGATCCCCGCGGTGACCGCCATCGCCAGGGCCCCCCAGAACGCAACCCGCGCGGTCGCCCGCGGGATCGCTGCGCCGCCCACCTTCGCGCCCAACGCTCCGAGCACAGCGAGGAACGTCAGCGAAGCTGCGGACACCGAGACGACGAGATAGTCGGCCGGAGAGACCGCGGCCACGAGAAGGGGCATGGCCGCGCCCGCGGAGAACGTCGCCGCCGAGGTCAGCGCAGCCTGGATCGGGCGCGCCGTGGTGAACGTGGAGATGCCGAGTTCGTCCCTGGCATGGGCGCCGAGGGCGTCCCGCGCCATCAGCTGGTCGGCGACCTTCAGCGCGAGATCGTGGTCGAGGCCGCGCGAGACGTAGATCCCCGCAAGCTCCTCCCGCTCGGCCGCCGGGTCCTGTTCGAGCTCGCGCCGCTCGCGCGCGAGGTCGGCCCGCTCCGTATCGGATTGGGAGCTCACCGAGACGTACTCACCGGCCGCCATCGACATCGCGCCGGCGACGAGGCCCGCCGTACCGGCGACCAGGATATCGCTGGCGGCGGCGGCGGAGGCCGCCACGCCGACGATCAGACTGGCCGTGGATACGAGCCCATCGTTGGCGCCCAGCACCGCGGCACGCAACCAGCCGATGCGCTCGATCAGGTGGCTTTCCGCATGGCGCGCGCGCATCGGCGTCAGCCTCTCTCGGCGGGTGTGGATCTGCCGCTGCCGGGAAGTATGCGACGCAGGGCGCGCTCGTGCCAGAGGTGGCGATGCGCCGAGGCGGCTGTGGCGCGGGGAGGCCCGCTCGGGCCGGGCGTTTCCGCCGGGCCCGAGCCAGATGGAACGGCCGACCTCGCCCGTGCGAGGAGATCGGCAGGACCCGGGTCACACCCGGCGGGTCATCCCTCAGAAGCCCCGACGGTTTCGGCTGCGCGCCTGTCCCGGCAGCGCCAGGCGTGCCCGCTCGGGCTGAGCGGCCGACGGCTCAGCCGCGCTTCGCCTGCTTGAAGCTCTGTATGGCCTCCCGACAGCCGGTGGAGAGCTTCGCCATGTTCTTCTCGAAGCAGGCCTGCGTTCCGGGACCATCCTCCGGGGTCAGGTCGCCGCAGAAGGTCGTGAAGTCGCCCATGCATTGCTGCTGGAACGCCGCCTTCTCGTCGGCGGACATCGGCGCGGCCCAGACGGAGGTTGCCGCGGTGGACAGAAACAGAACGGTCGTGACCAAACGTATCGGCATGGCGATGCCCCTTCGGCTCGATGAATCCGGTCGGTAAGTCGAATGGGTCGAAAGCGGTTGCACGCCGGCGGGCCCGTCGGCGTTGGCCCGGACAGCCGGCGCCGGACGGTGCCCCGGCGGGCGTTCCGGACGGGGCCCTCAGCGGATCTGTGGCCCGGCGCGGTGCAAGGGCGACGATGACCGCGCTGGAGAGCCCGACCGCCCGCGGAACTGCGCCCCGACCGGCCGACAGGGCCGGAAGGGGCGCAGCAGGTGCGTCAGCGGTGGGTTCCGGTCGAACCGGTGCCGGACGTACCGGTGGCCGTGCCGCCGGTCCGCGTGGTCGAACCGGTCGATTCCATCCCGCCGGACTTCATCTCGTGTCCGGGAGCATAGCCGGATGCGCCGGGGCTCCCCGCCCGGCTTCCGCGGTCCTGCATCTCGTGGCCAGGCGCCTTGGACGAAGCCCCCTGCTCGGCGGCCATGGCGCTGCCGCCGAGAGCGAGAGTGGCGAGAATGATGATCGGGAAGCTTCGCATTGAGCGTCTCCTGTGTTGGAGCCCCTAAACGGCAGGGTGGCCGCGACCGTTCCAGAAAAATTCGATGTCTCGAAAGTATCGCCCGATGTTCGAAGACCGGAGATATCGCCGACCTTAATACTGAAGAAATTCTTTGAGGTTGTTCCTGCCGATCTGTCGCACGTCTGGCCGGCTCAAACGGCGCATCTCAGTCGTCGCATGGGCCCATGGTGCTGCGCGGCGCGTGGAACGGATTTGCCCCGAGCGCCGTATCTGAGCCGCACCGGGACCAATCCCGCTGCGAGGGAGGCTCCATGTTTCGCACGCCAACGTTGTTCCTGCTCGGCGCACTGACCTTGGCGGGAGGCGTTCTCGGGACCTCGTCCGCCGCCCTGGCCGATCCGCCCTGGGCCCGTGGGGAACGCGGCTTCCGCCCCGGCGGCCCGCCTGCATGGGCGCCCGCGCACGGGTATCGCCGCCATCGCGACATGGGCGGCTACGGCCGCAGGGATGCGCGCGTCTTCGAGGAGCGTCGCTACCGCGGGTACCGCGACGACCGCTACTAGATCCGTCGCGGGCATATCCTCGCCTCGCCGGCCCGGGCAAACCGCACCCCGCTTGGGCCGAGACACCTTGCGCGCGCCTGCGCCGTAGCCATCGGGACCGGTCATGACCCTCGTCCGTGCGATTGTCCTCGCGGTTGTCGTCCTGACCTCTCAGGGGGCGCTCGCACAGGCGCCTGTGGCGCCTCCATCCGCCGAAGACGGGGAGCCTCGCCCCGGGCCGCCCCCGCCCCTTCCGGATGTCTCCGATCCGAACGGGCGGGCCGGCGGGGCCCTGAACGAGCCCGACGAACGGTCCGATATCCCGAAGACGCTCCGTTCGTCCGGATCCAAGGCCGGCGGCCCGGCCAACGACCTGAACCCGGGCGGCCGCGCCGAGGCGCCGGCCCCGCCCAAGGGCGAGCTTGGCCAAGTCATTGCCGGCAAGGAACTGTTTCACGGCAACTATTGCGGGAAGGGGCAGCGCGGCGAGGGGTTGCCGCCGACCGACGACCTGGACGCCGCATGCATGCGCCACGATGCCTGCTATGACACGGCCGGGTACAGTTCATGCGCCTGCGACGCGACGCTGAAACGGGAGGCCTCCATCGTCTCGGACAGCCCGAAGGTGACGCTGGAAGTCCGGCGCAGGGCCCTCAGCGTGATCGAGGCGACGGCGGCGATGGACTGCCGCGCCCCCTGATCCCGGTCGGTGGACCGGCTCCTCGGCCGGGACTTCGGAAGTCGCGCCCGTCCCGCACCGCCGCGGGACCGGCGGCGGCGCAGGCCGCGCGCCGGCAGATCACCCTACGGCCGCACATAGCTCCACCCCTGCTCCTGTCGCTCCATGATCTGCACGACGCCGGAGGGAACGATCGTCGCCTGCGGCAGCAGCGGGATCGGATGCCCCTCGGCCTTCTCCATGGCGGTCTTGGTGTTGTTGCAGGCCGAGAACTGGATCTTCGACGGGAAGCCGGACTCGGCGAAATGCGCGATCCGGTCGGCCACGGTGGATTTGTCGGCCCGATACATGGCGAGGCCCGGCCCGAAGGCGACGATGTCGATCTCCACCGCCTCGTTCTTGGCGCGGTAATGATCGACCACGTTGGTGGCGTTGTTGAGCGTCAGGTTCATCGTGGCCGGGTCGGCTGTGTCCACCTGGAACACGACGCGGTGCCCCCTGCCCGTCTCTGCGGCGGAGACCGGGGCGGCGGCGAGCCCGGCCAGCAGGAACAGGATCGGGCGTCGGGGGAGCTGTCGCATGGCTGATCTCCGGTCAGGGCCGGCGCCTGTCGGAGCCCGTGACTTTGGCCCAGGCCCGGCGCCCGTGATAGCGAAGCCGCGGCTCCGAAGTCGATCCGGATCGGCGGTGCGATGCCGGGGAAGCGGCCGTGGCAGCGATATGGGTAACAGCCCTGGTCCGGGCGCTGGCCTCGGGAACCGTCGTCGTGCTGGCCTCCGTGCTGGCGGAACTCCTCGGACCGGTCTGGGGCGCCCTCATCGTCAGCCTGCCGGTCTCGGCCGGGCCGGCCTACCTGTTCATGGCCTTGGAACACGATACCGACTTCGTCGCCGGGGCGGCCCTCAACGGCTTCGCCGCCAATGCGGCGACGGGCCTGTTCCTGACCGTCTACGCCCTGCGGGCCAGCGGCCGGGATCTGGGCTCGACCCTCGGTCCGGCGACGCTGGCATGGCTGGCGGTGGCCATCCCCGTATCCGCCGCGTCCTGGACGCCGCTGACGGCCCTCGGGCTCAACGCGCTCGTCTATGGCGCGGGGACCCTCGCGACCCGGCAGGCGGTGCGAACCTCCCTCGTCCGGAGCGCGGTCGTCGCGCGGCCGCGACCGGTGGATCTCCTGGCCCGAGCGACGGCCGTGGCCCTGTTCGTGGCGGTTGTCCTGGCTGTCAGTTCGGCCCTGGGACCGGCGCGGACCGGGGTGGTCGCCGCCTTTCCGGTCACCCTGACGAGCACCTTCGTGATCCTGCATCGCCGGATCGGCGGGGGCTCGATGGCACGCTTGGCCAGCATTGCGATCCGGGGCGTCTTCGGCTTCGGCCTGGCGCTGCTCACGCTTCACCTGACGGTCCAGGCCCTCGGTGCCGCCGCCGCCCTGTGTGCCGCCCTCCTCGTCTCTTTGATCTACTCGGCCGGGCTTCTCATCCTGCAGCGCCGGCCCAGTCCGAAGGAGCCCGGCATCGTCACGCGGTGAAGCGGCGGGGCGTCTGATCCCCGGTGTCGCGGTACGCTCGACCGCCCTGTTGCGGGGGACGCGCCAGGAGCCGAAATCCTCGCGGCGGCGTCAGGCTGGACCCGCCACGCCGCCCCCCGGGACCCGACGCAATCCGGGATGCGCGCCCTCCGTCACGGTGTCAGACCCTCTCGGGCGCCGAGGATGCGGTCCCGGTCGGCACAGGCTGCCGCCCCTGCGCGCGCCGCTCCTCGACGCGCTGCAGGATGACGTAGAAGCACGGCACGAACAGCACCGCCAGGCAGGTCGAGGCCAGCATCCCGCTGAACACCGTGATGCCGATCGACTTGCGCGCGGCAGCGCCGGCCCCGGAGGCGGTGACGAGGGGCAGGACGCCGAGGATGAAGGCGAACGAGGTCATCAGGATCGGGCGGAAGCGCAGCCGCGACGCCTCCACGGCCGCGGCCGCGATGTCGAGACCGGCCTGCCGCTTCTCGCGGGCGACCTCGACGATCAGGATGGGCGTCTTGCTCGCCAACGCGATCAGCAGGATCAGGCCGATCTGCGTGTAGAGGTTGTTGGCGACGCCGAGCAGCAGCAGCGCCCCGACCGTGCCCAGGAGCGCCAGCGGCACCCCGAGCAGGACCGCCAGCGGCAGGATCCAGCTCTCGTACTGGCCGGCCAGGACCAGGTAGACGAGGAGGATGGCGAGCCCGAACACGAGGTAGATCTGCGCGCCGACCGCCTTCTCCTGGTACGACATCGCCGTCCAGTCATAGCCCGTGCCCGGCGGCAGCACCTTGGCGGCGATCTGCTGCATCAGGTCCAGCGCCTGCCCGGAGCTGAAGCCCGGCGCCGCCCCGCCCACGATCGTGGCCGTCGGGTAGAGGTTGTAGAGGCTGATCAGGGACGGGCCCTGCACGGTCTTGATCTCCACGATGGTGCCGAGCGGCACCATCGCCCCGTTGCCGGCCCGCACCTTCAGGTTCTCGACGTCCTCGGGGCGGAGCCGGTAATCGGGCGCGGCCTGCACGTAGACCTGGAAGGTCCGGCCGAACTTGTTGAACTGCGTGACGTAGGACGACCCCACGTAGCTCGAGAGCGTCGAGAAGACCTGCCCGACCGTGACGCCGAGCGCCTCGGCCTTGATCCGGTCCACTGCGATCGCGATCTGCGGCACGCCGGCCCGGAACGAGGTGTTGAGCTTCCGCAAGCCCGATTGCGCGTTTCCGTCGGCGACGATCGTCCGGGCGAGGCTCTCCAGCAGGGGGTAATCGAAGTCGCCGTTGCGCAGCTCCACCTGCATGGTGAAGCCGCTGGCATTGCCGATGCCCTGGATCGGCGGCGGGATGAGCACGAAGGTCGCGGCGTCCTCGACGCCCTCCAGCATCGTGTTGAAGCGGTCGTAGAGGCTGCGCAGATCCTGGCCCTTCTCCCGGGCCCGGGCGTCCCAGTCCTTGAGGACGACGTAGGCGACACCGGCATTGGGCAGGGTGGCGTTGGAATCGAGGACCGAGATGCCGCTGATGGTGAGCACGTTGTCAACGCCGGCCGTCGCCTTCGCCTGCGCGCTGATGCGCTGCATCACCGCGTCGGTGCGCTCCTTCGAGGCCCCGTCGGGCAGCTGGGCCCCGATCAGCACGTAGCCCTGATCCTCCGTGGGCAGGAAGGCGGTGGGCAGGCGGGTCAATCCCCATCCCGCCAGGCCGATCAGCAGGAGCGCGAGGACGGCCATGAGGCCGCTGCGCCGGACCATGTGGGCGATCAGCCGGGCGTACCAGCCCTCGACGACCCCGTAGACGCGGTTGAAGCCGCGGTAGAACAGGTTCCGCTTCTCCGGCGGCACCGGCTTGCGCAACCACAGGGCGCATTGAGTCGGCTTCAGCGTGGCGGCGTTGATCGCGCTGATCAGCGCGGTGGCGGCGATCACCAGGGCGAACTGCTTGTAGAGCTGCCCGGTCAGGCCGGGGAGGAACGCGGCCGGCACGAAGACCGACATGAGCACCAGGGTGATGCCGATGATCGGGCCGAACAGCTCCTCCATCGCCTTCTCGGCCGCCGCCCGGGGCGAGAGGCCCTCGTCGATATGGTGGGCCACGCCCTCAACGATCACGATGGCGTCGTCCACCACGATGCCGATCGCCAGCACGATGGCGAACAGCGTCGAGAGGTTCACGCTGAAGCCCATCGCCGCCATGGCGGCGAAGGCGCCGATGATGGTCACCGGCACCGTCGTCGCCGGCACCAGCATGGCCCGCCAGTCCTGGACGAAGACCAGGATGACGATCAGGACCAGCACGGCGGCCTCGAACAGCGTCCTGTAGACCTCGTGGATCGAGGCCTGGACGAACGCGGTCGTGTCGAACGGGATGGCGTAGACGAGGCCCGGCGGGAAGGTCTTGGCGAGTTCGGCCATCCGGGTGCCGACGGCGTTCGCCACCGTGAGCGCGTTCGCCTCCGGCAGCTGGTAGATGCCGATGCCGGCGGCGGCCTGACCGTTCAGGGTGAAGGACTGGCTGTAGGTCTGCGCGCCGAGTTCGACCCGGCCGACGTCGCGCAGGCGGGTGATGCGGCCGCCGTCCTGCGCGTCCGCCTTGATGATGATGTTCTCGAAGTCCGGGGCGTCGTTGAGCCGCCCGTTGATGTTGAGGGTGTACTGGAAATCCTGTCCGGTCGGCACCGGCGGCATCCCCAGGGCCCCGGCGGTGACCTCCTGGCTCTGCTGCTGCACGGTGTTGATGATGGCGTCGGGGGTGAGGCCCCGGGCCTGGAGCAGATCGGGGTCCAGCCAGATCCGCATCGCGTACTGGCCGGCGCCGAACACTGTGACGTTGCCGACGCCGGGGAGCCGGGCCAGCTCGTTCTGCACGTTGATCACGCCGTAATTCGACAGGAACAGGCTGTCGAACTTCCCGTCGGTGGCCGACAGCGTCACGAATTGCAGGATTGCGGTGGATTTCTTCTGGGTCGTGACGCCCTGGACCTGGACCGCCTGCGGCAGCGAGGACATCGCGATCGCGACGCGGTTCTGCACCAGCACCTGCGCCTGATCGCCGTCCGTCCCGATCGCGAAGGTGACCGTGAGGGTGTAGGTGCCGTCGCTCGCGCTGGTCGACTGCATGTAGAGCATGCCCTCGACGCCGTTGACCTGCTGCTCGATCGGCAGCGCCACCGTGTCGATCACCGTGCGGGCGCTCGCACCCGGATAGCGCGTGGTGACCTGGACCGTCGGCGGCACGACGTTGGGGTATTGCGACACGGGCAGGTTGAGGAGCGACACCGCGCCGACCAGCACCATGATCAGGGCCAGCACGTTGGCCAGGACCGGCCGCTCGATGAAGAAGCGCGAGATCATGCCGTTGGCCCTCGGTGCCGGCGTCTCAGGGGCGGTCCGCCGCATCGGCGGGCCGCGGATGGGCGGATGCCGGCCTCCGGTGACCGGGCGGATCGGTGCCCTGGACCATCGGTCTCGCGGGCTCGGCCGGGCGCACCGGCCGGTGTCTCACCGCTGAAGCGGCGCCGGGCTTGGGGAGGCCTCGGCCACCGCCGACTTCTGGGGTGCGATCTTGGCCCCGGGGATGGCTCGCTGGATGCCGTCCGTGACGACCCAGTCGCCGGGGGCGAGCCCCGCCTCGATCACCCGGTACCGCCCGTCCCGCGCCCCGAGCGTCACCACCCGCTGCGCGACCGTGTTGTCGGCCCCGACCGTGAGCACGTAGCTGCCCTGCTGGTTCGTCCCGATGGCGTCGTCGCGGACCAGCAGCGCCTTGTCGTCGCGGCCGACCGGGATCCGGACCCGCACGAACAGGCCCGGGAGGAGCGCGTGATCGCCGTTCTCGATGAGCGCCCGGGCCAGCAGGGTGCCGGTGGACGGATCGACCTGCGGCGCGAGGTAGTCGAGCCGGCCGGTATGCGGATAGCCGGTCTCGGTCTGCAGGCCGATCTCCACCGGTATCTTGGCCAGATCGCCCAGCGGCTGCTGCGTCGCGCGCAGGTGCTGCTTGACCAGCAGCACCTGCTGCTCGCTGACGTTGAAGTAGACGTAGAGCGGATCGATGCGGACGAGCTGCGCCAGCTTGGTCGGCCCGCTGATGCCGACGAGCGCCCCGACATCCGCCAGGTGGTTGGTGACCACGCCGTCGAAGGGCGCGGAGACCTGCGTGTAGCCGAGGTTGATGGTGGCGATGTCGAGGTTGGCCTGCGCCTCCATGACGGCGGCGCTGGCTTGGTCCTGCTTGGTCTTCGCGTCCTCGACCCGGGCCTGCGAGGCGAATTCCTGCCGCCCCAGCGTGGATTGGCGCTGATATTCGGACTGGGCGTTCGCCAGGGCGGCCTGCTGCGCCGCCAGGGCGCCCTGCGCCTGCTTGAGCTGCGCCTCGTAGGTGTTGCGCTGGATGGCGAAGAGCGGCGCGCCCGCCTTCACCACGGTGCCGTCCTTGTAGGTGATCGCCTCCAGAAAGCCCTGGACCCGCGCCTCGAGATCGACGGCCGCGAACGCCTTGGTGTTGCCGGTGAGTTCGAAGTAGCGCGTCACCGTGCGCACGACCGGCTGCGAGACCGAGACGCCGGGCGGCGGTGGCGGGACGTACTGGTTCGAATCGCGGCAACCGGCAGCGCATCCGGCGATGGCCGCGAGGGCGAGAAGACGGACGGATCCGGGAAGCTGCAGCACGATCGGCACGGCCGGCCCTCAACCTGAGATCGTTACGGATGGTCTTTGGCCTCGGTCCTGCCGCGGCTACTGACCATCCTCGGCCTTGGCTTCCCGGGCGAGGGTCAGGCATTCGAGCAGATCGACATAGCTGGGCAGGCCGTCGAGTTGCGCTTCCGCCGCGCAGCGTGTCCGGTCACCGGCCGGGTAGCTGGACCACTTTTTTTCGACCTCGGCCCGCGCCGACCCCTCATCCTCGAGGCAGAGCGTCTGCCGGCCGGCATCGAGGGTCATCTGCTGCGTCGCCGCCCGGCAGCTGCCGTGAACGTCGAAGACCGGCATCGTGTCCGAGACCGGCGTCGCCAACGCCAGCTCCATCAGCAGGGCAGGAACGGCAAACATCATGATCGACACACCCGCGCAGCGCGCCAACCGGACAACCCGGTCGATCCTGACTTTGGCGGCCCAACACAGATGCCCCGCCCTGCGACAATACAGGTTCGATGCGCAAACGGGCCCGATTCGGTCGCCTTTGCTCTATCGATAGCACATTTCGCAGCTGAGCCATGGCCTCAAAAATTGTTATCAACCAAGGCGGACCACCGAATCCCGAGATCCCCCGGCAGATCGGGCCCACGATGTATTTACGTCTTATTTAAACGTCCCAACCGATACGGGACAGCAACAGACCCAATGATACACCTGCATCACGGTATTTCGGCGCCCCCAGGATCGACGGCCCGCGATGATTCATTTGTGAAAGACGGGCGCCGCCAAGGCGAGGGGATCGGCCGGTCTTGGACCCGGCGGAGTGGGACGATGGACCGAGCCCCGAACAGCCGAACATGCAGGGTTCGTCGCGGTCGCGCGATCCCCCCTCCCGTCGGCCGGCCGGACGGGGCCGGTGTCGCGATCCCCTGCCTGTCGGCTTGGCCGCCGTCTCACCGCTCTGTGCGGTGGAGATGCCACAGCGCGCCGACCAGCCCGAGATTGGCGAGGCTCAGGGCGAGCAAGAGCCACAACAGGGCCTCCGGGCTGGCCTGGGTCAGCACGAACGCGCCGGCCGGCGGGGCGAGCGCCTGCGCGACCAGCCCCGGCCGCGCCAGGCGGCCGACCACCAGCGGGTAGCGCACCGGACCGAACAGGGCCAAGGGCACCGTGCCTCGCGCGATCGAATAGATCCCGTTGCCGCCGCCGTAGAGCACCAGCCAGATCCCGACGCCCGGCAGCCCCAGGGCCAGCAGCACCAAACCCAGCGCCACCAGGCCCAGGGCGGCGGTGAGAGTCCACAGCGGGTGATGCCGCCCTTCGAACGACATCTCCACGATGCGGGCGCCGACCTGCGCCGGGCCGATCAGCGCCGCGTAGGACACGGCGGACGCCAGCGCCACGCCCCGCGCCTGCAGCAGCGTCAGCAGATGCACCGACACCAGCGCCATGATCGCGCCGCCGAGGACCAGCACCCCGGCGAACAGCCGGAACGCCCGCCGCTCGGAGGCGGACAGAGGGCCGGTGCGCGCCGCGCGGTGCTCCGCCGCCGCCGCCGGCGGGTTCGGGATCAGCAGGAGCACCAGCGGCAGCGTGACCCCGAGGTGCAGGCCGGCATAGGCGAGGCAGGCGCCCCGCCAGCCGACCTGCGCGACCAGGAACGCCGAGAGCGGCCAGCACACGGTGCTGGCGAACCCGCCCCACAGGGTCAGGGTGGTGATCGCCGGCCGTGCCGCCGCCCCGTAGAGGCGCCCGAGGGTGGCGAAGGCCGGATCGTACAGGCCGCAGCCCATGCCGAGCCCCAGCAGAAGCCAGCCGGCCAGGTAGACCGGCAGGACCGGCGCGGCGGCCAGCGTGATCAGGCCGGCCGCCAGCAGCAGCGCCGCCAGCGCCAGAACCGGACGGCCGCCGTGGCGGTGGATCGCCGCCCCGACATGCGGCGCGGCGAACGCGGCAACGAGGAGCCCGAGGGACAGACCGCCGACCACCCAGGCCAGCGGCCAGCCGGTGCTCTCCGCCACCGGGCCGGCGAGCACGGCGGGCAGGTAGAACGAGGACCCCCAGGCGAGGATCTCGATCACGCCGAGGGCGGAGATCACCGGCCAGCGCCGTCCCCCGGACACGCGCGGCCTACCGGGGACCGAGCAGCGGCAGCCAGGCCGCCAGCGCCAGCAGCGTGGCCAGCAGCACGGGCGGGGTGATGACCAGGCCGACCTTCATGTACTGGCCCCAGGTGATCCTCTGGCCCTTGCTGTCCAGGACATGCAGCCAGAGCAGGGTGGCGAGGCTGCCGATCGGCGTGAACTTCGGCCCGAGGTCGCAGCCGATCACGTTGGCGTAGACCATCAGCTCGCGGGTCAGCGGCGACAGGTCCGGCGCCCGCTCGATCGCGAGCGCCCCGATCAGCACGCTCGGCATGTTGTTCATCAGCGACGACAGGATCGCGGCGGCAAAGCCGGTGCCGATGGTGGCGGCCCACGGGCCGTGGCCGGCGAGCCAGACCAGGCCCTTCGCCAGCGCGTCGGTCAGGCCGGCGTTCCGGAGGCCGTAGACCACGAGGTACATGCCGAGGCTGAACAGCACGATCTGCCAGGGGGCGCCGGTCAGCACCTTGCGGATCGGGATGATCCCGCCCCGGTTGGCGAGCAGCAGGAGCACCGCGGCGCCGGCGCAGGTGACGGCCGACACCGGCACCCCGAACGGCGCGGTGACGAAGTAGGCGGCGAGCAGCACGCCGAGCAGCGGGAACGCCGCCCGGAACACCAGCGGATCGCGGATCGCGTCGGCCGGGCGTTCGAGGGCATCGACCGGGTAGGCTTCCGGCACGTCGCGCCGGAAATAGGCCCCCAGCACCAGCAGCGTCGCCGCCAGGGACACCAGGTTCACCGGCACCATCACGGCGGCGTACCGGCCGAAGGTCACGGCGAAGAAGTTGGCGGAGACGATGTTGACCAGGTTGGAGATCACCAGCGGCAGGGAGGTGCTGTCCGCCACGAACCCGCAGGCGACGATGAACGCCAGGGCCGCCGCCGGCTTGAAATCGAGCCGGAGCAGGATCGCCAGCACGATCGGCGTCAGCAGCAGCGCCGCGCCGTCGTTGGCGAACACCGCCGCGATGGCCGCGCCGAGGAGCACGACCAGCGGGAACAGCCGCCGGCCCCGGCCGCCGCCCCAGCGGGCGATGTGCAGGGCCGCCCAATGGAAGAACCCGGCCTCATCGAGCAGCAGGGAGAGGATGATGAGCGCCACGAAGGTGAACGTGGCGTCCCAGACGACATGCCAGACCACCGGAATGTCGCCCGGATGGATCACGCCCGCGGCGAGAGCGACCCCCGCGCCGGCCAGTGCGCTCCATCCGATCCCGAGGCCCCTGGGCTGCCAGATGACGAACACGAGGGTGGCAAGGAAAATGGCGAGCGCGAGCATCCGGGCGATTTCGTCTTATGGGTCGGTGTGAGGCTCAGGCCGTGGCGACGCGGCGGCCGTGCTCGTCCACGACCCGCTCACCGTCTTCCTTGACGAACTCGCCCTGCTGCACCGGCAGAAGATCGAGCACGGCTTCCGACGGTCGGCACAGGCGCACGCCCTTGGGCGTGACCACCAGCGGGCGGTTGAGGAGGATCGGGTGCGCCGCGATGGCGTCCAGGAGCTGCGCATCCGTCAGCGCGGGATCGCCGAGGTTCAGCTCCGCGAACGGCGTGCCGCTCTCCCGCAGCACCGCACGCACCGACAGACCGGCGCGGGCCAGGAGCTGCACCAGCAGCGCCCGCGCGGGCGGGGTTTTGAGGTACTCGATCACGTGCGGCTCGATGCCGGCGTTGCGGATCATCGCGAGGGTGTTGCGGGACGTGCCGCATTCGGGGTTGTGGTAGATCACGACGTCGAACGGCTCAGGCATGGGCGGTCTCTCCAAGGGCGGGGCAGCAGGGTGCCAGGGCGGCCATCGCCGGGGTGCAGACCTCCGGGCGGCCCTGGCAGCAATCTTTCATCAGGAAGGCGATCAGGCCGGACAGCGCCGGGTAGGCGGCGCTGTAGATGATCGAGCGGCCCGCGCGCCGCGAGGCGACCAGGCCCGCGTGGCTCAGTTCCTTGAGATGATGGGACACGGTGGCGGCGGAGACGCCCACCGCCTCGGCCAGCACGCCGGAGGCCAGCCCGTCCGGGCCGGCGGTCACGAGCACCCGCACCAGGCGCAGACGGTGCTCCTGGGCGAGGGCCGCGAAGGCGGCGAGGGCTTGCGGCTCGTCCATATTCGTTACAATCTTCAAATCACTCTTTGAACGTACAAGAAAGCTGAACCTTGGACAAGCCGCGCCAGCCTTTCACCGATGGCCTGCCGAACCTGAGCGCCGCGCATTTCGTGGTGCCGACCCGCGCGCGCCTGGAGGCGGTCAAGCCGCTCACCCACGCCCCCCGGTTCCTGATCCTCTACGGCTCCCTGCGGGAGCGCTCGTTCAGCCGCTTCCTCGCCTACGAGGCCGCCCGGCTCCTGGAAGCCATGGGCGGCGAGGTGCGGATCTACGACGCGCACGGCCTGCCCCTGCCCGACGACACGACCGCCGATCATCCGAAGGTGCAGGAGCTGCGCGACCTCTCGATCTGGTCCGAGGGCCAAGTGTGGGTGTCGCCGGAGCGGCACGGCACGCTGACCGGCGTGATGAAAAGCCAGATCGACTGGCTGCCGCTCTCCGAAGGCAGCGTGCGGCCGACCCAGGGGCGCACCCTGGCCGTGATGCAGGTGTCCGGCGGCTCGCAGAGCTTCAACGCCGTGAACAGCCTGCGGATTCTCGGCCGCTGGATGCGGATGATCACGATCCCGAACCAGTCGTCGGTCCCGATGGCCTACAAGGAGTTCGACGAGGCCGGCCGGATGAAGCCGGGGCCGCTCTACGAGCGCGTCGTGGACGTGTGCGAGGAGCTGATGAAGTTCACGCTGCTGACCCGGGAGCGGGCCGACGACCTCGTCGACCGCTACAGCGAGCGGAAGGAGCGCGCGCCGGAGCGCCTGAGCGCCGTGGCCGCCGACATCGGCTTTGTGAAGCGCTGAGACACCCCGCCGCCGATGCGACCGTCCACGCGGGCGCCGTCGTGATCGCGGCGGCGACCGGCCGCCCGTGGGGCAGGTCTGTGCGGGACCAGGGTCCCAGCGCCCCGAGGGCCGACCGGATCCGCTGTCTCCGCGTCCACCCTCGGGGGAGCGACGGGTTCGCCCCCCCCGCACGCCGCAGGCCTGCACGAAGGGCCTTGACGCGCTTCGGAGGGGTCCCGTATCTCTCGAGGACGGCAATGGTGTCTGCCGGGCCATCAAGGCCGAACCGCCGTCAGGCTGATGACTCCTACTTCTTGCGATCCCGCAAAGTCCTGCGGCGTCGCATCAAGGGGATGTCATGCGCGCAACCTTCCGAAATCTGTTCACACGCTTCAACGTAGCGGCCTTTGTCCGCACGCGGCACGATCATGCCGTCTCGGTTGCGCGCTGGATCCTGGTTCTGCTGCCCATGGCCGCCGCCGTGGGCTCCCTGTGCGCGGCCTTCCTCTGGAGCCTCGATGCGGCCACCCGGGCGCGCTTCGCCTATCCCGGGCTGCTGTTTCTCCTGCCGCTCGGCGGCTTGGCTATCGGGCTGCTCTACCATCGCTTCGGCCAGTCCGTGGAGGGCGGCAACAACCTCATCGTCGAGCAGATCCATGTGCCCGGGGGCGGCGTGCCCCTGCGCATGGCGCCGCTGATCTTCCTCGGCACGGTGGTCACGCATCTGTTCGGCGGATCGGCGGGCCGCGAAGGCACGGCCGTCCAACTGGGCGGCAGCCTCGCAAGCGCCTTCGGCAAGGCGGTCCGCCTGGATGCGCCGAGCTTCCGGATCATGCTGATGGCCGGGATCGCCGCGGGGTTCGGCGCCGTCTTCGGTACGCCACTGGCCGGCGCGGTCTTCGCGCTCGAGGTCCTCGCTGTCGGACGCGTCGAATATGCGGCCCTCGTGCCCTGCCTCGTCGCGGCCGTGGTCGGCGACTGGACCTGTCAGCTGTGGGGCATCGAACACGGGGTCTACCGTATCGACGACCACGCCGGAGCCGTCGGCACGCACATGGTCGAGCCGCTGCTCCTGGCCAAGGTCGCGGTGGCAGGCGTGGCCTTCGGACTGGCCGGCCTGGTGTTCGCCGAGGCGAACCACATGCTCGGCGGATGGTGCAAGCGGGTCATCGCCTTCGCGCCCCTCCGCCCCGTGGCGGGCGGCCTCGCGGTGATCGCCCTGGTCTACCTCTGTGGCACGCGGGATTACCTGGGACTGGGCGTCTGGTCGGCGGATCCGCACGGGCTGACCATCGCCCGCTTCTTCGGTCCGGAGGTGCATCCCTGGAGCTGGGCGCTCAAGATGCTGTTCACGGTCGTCACCCTGAGCGCCGGGTTCAAGGGCGGCGAGGTCACGCCGCTGTTCTTCATCGGCGCGGCCCTCGGCAACGCGCTGGCCGGGGTGCTGGGGGCGCCGGTGGATCTCCTGGCCGGCCTCGGGTTCGTCGCCGTGTTTGCCGGAGCGGCCAACACGCCGCTGGCCTGCACGCTGATGGGTATCGAGCTGTTCGGCGCCACGCACGGCGTCTACATCGCGACCGCCTGCTTCCTGGCCTACCTGTGCTCCGGGCACAGCGGCATCTACCTGTCGCAGCGCATCGCCGTCCCGAAGGTTTCCGTGGGCACCCTGCCGCCGGACGCCACCCTGCGCCATGCACGCACGCACCGCGCGGCCCGGCTGACCGCGCCGGCCCCCGTGTCGGCCCCCGTGTCGGCCCCCGACAGATAGGTGCGCCCCAGGGCTTCGACGCGTCCGGTCGTCCCGGCCGGGATCGGGATGGTGCGGGCATCTCCATGACGCGCGCCGACGACGCGCGCCGACAGGGCTGGACCACGCCAAGCCCGTTCCCTGGGGGGCTCCAGGCCCCTCTGCCGGGAACGGGTCGTGCAGGCGAAGGCCGACGGCCTGCTCAAGGCCGTCGGCCGAGGACGCCCCGGTCTCAATGGGCGCCACCCGGCCCCCGCAATCCGCGCCCTGCCCCTGCACCGCCGTCGGGCCGGCCCGCAAGCGGCGGAGCCGGCCCGCGCCGGGAGGGCGGACCGGGAGGATCCGGCCAGGGGCTCGTCAGGCGGCGCGGACGGTTGCGAGGAAGCGGGCGACCTCGGCACCGAGATGCTCGGACTGGCGCGAGAGTTCGGACGCGGAGGCGAGCACCTGGCTGGCCGCGGCGCCGGTCTCCTCGGAGGCCTGCGCGACGCCCGCGATGGTGCCGGTCACCGCGGTGGTGCCGGTCGAGGCCTGCGCCACGTTGCGCAAGATTTCATGCTTTGCCGCCCCCTGTTGCTCCACCGCCGCGGCGATTGAGGTCGCCACGCCGTCGATCTCCCGGATCCGCCCGGTGATCCCGCCGATCGCCGTCACGGCCTGCCCGGTCACCTCCTGCACCGCGCCGATCTGCCGGGCGATCTCCTCGGTCGCCTTGGCGGTCTGCTCGGCCAGCGCCTTCACCTCGGCAGCCACCACCGCAAAGCCCCGCCCCGCGGCGCCGGCCCGCGCCGCCTCGATCGTGGCGTTGAGCGCCAGCAGGTTGGTCTGCCCGGCGATCCCGGAGATCATCCCGACCATGTCGCCGATCCGGGCGGCGGTCTGGCTGAGCGCCTGGACCAGGGCGGCGGTCTGGTCGGCCTCGCCCACCGCCGATTGCGCGAGCCGGGCCGAGCCGGTGACCTGCCGGCCGATCTCCTGCACCGACGAGCCCAGCTCCTCCGCGGCGGCCGCCACGGTCTGGACGTTGGCGGCGGCCTCTTCCGCGGCGGCCGCCACGGTGGTGGATTGCGAGGCCGTCTCCTGGGCGGTGGCGGTCATCTGCCGGGCGGTGGCCTGCAGCTCCGTGGCCGAGGACGAGACCATGCCGACGACGCCGCCGACCGACCGCTCGAACCCGTCGGCGAGTTCGATCATGGTGCGCCGGCGCGCCTGGGCCGCGGCCGCGTCGGCCAGCCGCTTGACCTCGGCCTCCTCGGCGGCCTTGCGGGCGACCAGGGCCTTGATCCCCTCCACCGCCCGGCCGACCGCGCCGATCTCGTCGCCCCGGCCAGCCTCCCGGATCTCCGCCTCGATCTCCCCTTGCGCCATGCGTCGCAGGACGACGACCAATCTGCCGAGCGGGCGCGTGATGCCGACGATCGTCACGAGGGCGGCCGCAGCGAGCCCGACCAGCAAGCCGAGCGCGCTGAACGACACCAGGGAGATGCGGGTGGTGTTGGTCTGCTCGGTCAGTTCGGCCGAGCCCTTCTCCATCGCGCCATCGATGTCGTTCCCGAGCTTCGAACTGCCCTGCACCAGGGCGACGAAGGTCGGGTCGATCGTACGATGGACCAGCGCGAGGGCCTCGGCGTTCCGGCCCGCCAGGCAGAGCTGGCGAACCTCGGAAACCTGCTGGACGAACTGATGGATACGGGCCGCCTGCTCGTCGATGCGCGCGCCAAAATCCGGCGCGAGTCGGCGCAGGTCGGCCAGAGCCTTTGTCAGGGTGGGGATGGCGTCGTCGAATCCAGTGTTGGCCACCTTCATCTGAGCTTCGTCTGTCTCAGCGAGGATGCGATACAACCAGTAATTCATCTCGAAGACGCTGCGATTCAGGCGACGCGCCGTTGCAACCGCCTTCGCATCGCGATCGATGAAAGAACTATAGGCCTTATCGATCTGGCCGATCCGCGCCTGCGCAAACCAAATACAGCCACCGATCACTCCACCGATAAGCACGATGACCGCTGACAGCTTTGTCAATATTTTAGCGTTGGAGAGCAAGGACATGGTTCCACCTGTGTGCATCAGGCGAAACGTCAACGAACACGATTAAATTTCGATTCAAGTTTCCGTGATGCGGAGAGAGCCAGCGCGATTCCGGGGGCCTCGGGGCCGGGCGGATGCGCGGCCGCTCTCGGCGATGCGGTCAAGGAACCGCCCCTCCCGGGCGCCGCTCCGCGGATCCGCGCGGTTGCGGCTCCGCATGCGGCCCGGTGCCGGCTGCGCCCGCCACAGGGGGCAGGACCTGACGGAGCACATGGCGGAGCTTGTCGGGGTTGCGGGTGATGTAGAGGGCGGTGATCCGACCGTTCTCGATGGCGAGCGCGGTCGTCTGAAGGAGATCGCCGCGTTCCCGGCTGATGTATCCCGGCAATCCGTCGATCCAGACCGGCGCGACCAGCGCGGCCCGCTCGGGCCCCCATTTGCGCCGGACGCCCGCGAAGAGACGGAGCAGGCGCTCCGACCCGACGATGGGGTTGGGAAAGGCCAGGACCTTGCCGCCGCCGTCCGAGCAGAGCACCACGTCCTCCGCGAGCAGCGTGCGCAGGGTCGCGATGTCCCCGCTGGCGGAGGCCGCGAAGAAGGCATGGGCGATCCGTTCGCCCTCCTCCCGCGCCACGGGAAAGCGCGGCCGTGCGGACTGCACGTTCCGGCGGGCGCGCACCGCGAGTTGACGCACGGCGGCCGCCTCCCGATCAAGCGTGTCCGCCACCTCGCCGAGCGGGATGCCGAACACGTCGTGGAGCAGGAAGGCTGCGCGCTCGAGGGGCGAGAGGCGTTCCAGCGCCATCATCAGCGTCAGCGTGAGATCGTCCTCGTCCACGCCGTCCTCCCCCGTCTCGACCAGGGGCTCCGGCAGCCAGGCGCCGACATAGGTCTCCCGGCGGGCGCGGGCCGACTTCATCTGGTCGAGGCAGAGCCGGGTCACGATGCGGGCCAGAAACGGATACGGGGCCGCGACCGCGCCCCGATCCGCCGCGATCCAGCGCAGCCACGTGTCCTGCACCATGTCCTCGGCCTCGCTGCGGGAGCCGAGCATGCGGTAGGCGATGCGCAGGAGGCGCGGACGATGGGCCTCGAAGGTGGCGGTCGCCGCGTCGGTCTGCGTGTCGGTCGGCGGCATGGGATCTGTCTGCGGAGCGATGGCGAGACCCGGGGATCCTCGCACGCGGCCGGAGGGGGTGTCACCGCCGGTCCGGCACGGTCAGGTCGCGGTCGTCCGTGTCGACGACGAACACCGCGAGAAGGCGGGACGGCTCCGTGGCGCTGGCATTGGCGCTCACGGCATGGTGGTCGCCCGGCTGCTCCACGAAGCTCTCGCCGACCCGGAAGATCTGCTCAGGCCCGTCGTTGATGCGGCTGCGGATCGCGCCCTCGATCACCGCCGCGGTGATGAAGGCGGAGCGCGCATGCCTGTGGGCGGGGGAGGACCCGCCCGGCCCGTATGCGACGAGGACGCCGCGCAGACTCTTACCGGGGATGCCCGGCAGGGGGTGGTCGAAGATCGTCGTGACGCGGGCCTCGCCGGCCCGCAGCTCCGCCGCCCCGACCGGGAGCGCGAAGCCGGCCAGGCAAGCGGAGAGGATGAGTGCTTTGACCATGGGGGTTCGTCCAGCGTGGTGAGGGAGGCCGTCAGACGGTCGCGAGCCAGGTCGCGAAGCGCGTGGATCCGAGGCGCGCCGCGGCAGTGTCCTCGGGAACGAGCGAGCCCTTCTCCAGCGCGGCGCCGAAATACCGTGCGCCGCGGTCGGCCGACACCGCCCGGCGGTCGCCGGCGGCGGCGGCGCATCGGGCGACGAAGTCGCGGAAGGGCAGCCTGTCCGGTCCGGCGATCTCGATCGTCCGGCTGCGGGGCTCGTGGACGGCGACCTCCGCCAGCGCGGCCGCGACGTCGGCGGCGGCGATGGGCTGGAAATCGGCGTCGGGGACGACGATGCGATCGCCCACGACCGACGCCGCGGTGATCGTGGCGACGAACTCGAAGAACTGGGTTGCACGAACGATCGTGTAGGGCAGGCCGGACGCCACGATCAGCCGCTCCTGCGCGACCTTCGCCCGGAAGTATCCGTTCCCGTCCAGGCGATCCGTGCCGACGATCGAGAGGGCGACATGGTGCGTCACGCCGGCCCGACGCGCGGCGGCCAGGAGGTTGCGGCTCGACCGCTCGAAGAAATCGAGCACCGCCGCATCCTCGAAGGACGGTGCGTTCGCGACGTCGACCACGACCTCGGCGCCGACGAGAACCTCGGCGAGCCCCTCACCCGTCAGGGCGTCGACGCCCGTCCGCGGGGAGGCGGCGACGGCTTCGTGTCCCCTGCGGCCGAGTTCGGCGGTCAGCTGCCTGCCGATCAACCCGCTCCCGCCGATCACAACCACCTTCATGACGCGCGTCTCCTGCGTGAACCGGGCGGCGCGGCGGGGTGCCGCTGAGGCGCTCGTTCGACGTCAAGACGAGGGGACGACGCGGGATGTGACATGCCGTCGGAGAAAAAGGCGATGCCGCCGCGTGGGACGCCGTCCATGGCCACCACCGGACGCCAGCCCCCCTCCGGGCTGAGCGTCACGGGGTCGATCCGGGCCTCCCCCATCAAGCAGACCCGGAGGGCGTTCCAGCGGACAGTCCTGGCCAGTCCCGTGACGGTCTCGCCGACCGTGTCGGCGCCGGCACAGATGCGCCCGCGGGCGACCGGACGGCCTCCGACGCCCTTCGCCGGCTCGGCGACGTCCGCGCCTCCGACCAAACCGCCGATCCGCACAGGGTCCCGATTGAAGACGTCCGCGCCGGCGTCGCGTGCGGCTCAACCGATATCGCCTTCCGCGCGCCCCCGACGGGACAGCGCGCCATCCCGGAATGGCCAGGGTCCGTGGCGGAAGCCTGGACCCACTGGACTGGACCGCTCGCCTGGAACGCTTGGAGGAGGCCGCCGTTGCACCCGTCGCGAGAGGGTGGGCGTCGGGCTTGCGAGACCGCAGCCGATGCCAGCCCGAGACAGGATGTGAAGGGCAGCGCGATGATCGATACGGACAGGATCACGGGGGCCGCGCGCGCGTTCGGCGGCACGGTTCAGGGCTCGGTCGGCGACCTCGCCGGTTCGAACCGCCATGCGATCGAGGGCCGGCTCCGCGAAGCGCAGGGCACCGCCGAGAATCTCTACGGTCAGGCCAAGGATGCGGTCCGGCACGCGGCCGACGAGATCTCGGACCACGCCGCGGAGGCCTATGACCGGAGCCGTGCCTACGCGTGGGAAGGTCACCAGACCTCCGTCGCCTGGCCCCACGCTTCCTTGCTCGTCGCCGGGCTCGCGGGCTTCGGTCTGGGCTTGCTCGTCAGCAAGCTCTGAGCCGCGACGCCCGCTCGCATCGACACCGTCGGCGGCGTGGCCCTAGCGGATCTCCCAGGCGGGGCCGCTCGCGGGCCCG
>NZ_BACT01000652.1:0-10088 GCF_000333255.1 Methylobacterium sp. B1
GGAATCGGAACCCGCGTCGGGCGAGCAGCCGACCGAGAGCCCACGCGAGAAGCTCCAGCGCGAGCGGCGGGAGCGTGAGGCTGATCGCATCGCGGCGCGCCGGTCGGAGTACGATCTCCCAGAGGGCAAGCTGTGGGCGATGGTCGAGGCCTGCGTCGGCCATACCGGCGAGCTGTGCGAGAAGCTGACCAAGGCGAAGATCCCGCACTTTCGGCCCCGAGATGAGATTGAGCAGGTCCTGAGCTCGGGCCGCGTCCGGAAGATGCAGGTGCCGCTGTTCGACCGCACGGTGTTCGTCGGCCTGAAGGATCGCGGCCAGCTCGAGGAGCTCGCCGCCGAGCATCCCTGGCTGATGGAGCGGCGGGTCTACGGCGACATGCCGAGCCTGCGCCGCGACCGCGCCTTCGCCTGGGACGTCGAGCACGTCGAGCGCTGCGAACTCGGGCGCGACAAGCACGGCAACCCCGTGATCGCGGCAGCCACCATCCCAGACCGGCAGATGCGCGAGTTCGCCGACACCCTGATCGGCTCGGTGCCGCTGTTCGACGCCGAGGAGGCGGTCTTCATCGGCGAGGCGGTGCGTGTCGCTGACGGCCCCTTCGCCAGCTTCCCCGGCATCGTCGAGGATTTCGACCCGACCCGCGGCATGGTGAAGGTCGCGGTCTCGATCTTCGGCCGGGCCACGCCAGTCGAGCTTGAACTGCGACAGATCGAGCGGCAGTAACGTTTTCCACAGGCCCGCATTGACGGCGGGAATCGGTCCTGATTCACAAGGGGCGCGCCCATTCGGCGTCGGACGACCGCCCCTTGTACTCCCCGGTTCGGGTTGAAGGATGAGCAGCGCGGCCCGGAAGGTGGTCTCAAACCCCTTCTTTGCTACGACTCTGCCCTCAGCGACCACCGATCACTTGTCGCCACGTTGGCAGCTTCACCGCCGTTGAGGGAGATGGACGGGCGGACGTCCACTTGGCTGTAACCCAGGCGCCTACGGCACGGCGGGTTCGAGCCCTGCCTTCCTCACCATAAGCGAACGGACCTCGCATGCTCGACTGGATCGGCCGAGGCCGCCGCATCGAAGCGAAGCTGGACGCGCTGCTGAGACGGCAGGCCGTCCTGATGCAGGAGAGCGACATGGCACAGCAGACGTTGCAGGACCTGATCGACCAGGTGCACGCCAACACCGCCGTCGAAGCCGCGGCCGCCGCCGCGATCACCGGGCTGATCGGCCGCCTCGAGCAGGCCAACGCCATCGGTGACGGCGCGCAGTTCGCCTCGATCATCGGCGAGATGAAGGCCTCGGCCGCAGCCCTCGCCGCCGCCATCTCGGCCAACACGCCGTCGGAGATCAACGTCGGCACCGGCCAGGCCGCCACCGAGGGCGAGCAGCCGGCCGGCCAGGGCGAGCTGACCCAGCAGTAATTTAGATCAGCCCGGGTTCACGAGCCGCCGCACGTTGGAGGCGTACACGCCCCGCGCTGAATCAACTTAGGCCCCCGTTGGCGGGCGATCCGCTGATGGACTACTGCCGGCAGACAGCGAACGCGGTGAGCTCACTGGGCTGCGGCGCCGAAGTCGTATTCACCGCGGTGACGGCCCACGCCCGGCCATTCTGGAACGGCGCGCTCTGCGTCACCGTGAACTTCTGCGGGGACGCGCTCATCAGGAACCCGCCGCCCGTTGCGAACATGCCGGCCGGGCATTCAGCCACGACGTCCTGAGACGCCCCAGGCGCTGCGCCACCGACCTTGGCTGTCCGATTGCAGATTTGTCCCGGTCCGGCCGGGTTGCAGCCGTCAGCGGCCATCGCCGACGTGGATGCGGCGAGGGCGGACAGCAGAATTAGAGCGCGACGCATTGCGTGCTTCCTTGGCTCCCGGCCGACGTAGCGCGGCCGTACAAATCCTACGTGGGTAAAATTCGACCGCCATCCAAGCGTGGCCGTGACGATTCTTTCCAGGCCGCTTCCGCCGATAGGCGGGACACAGCCGTGACCACCCCGCCGGACCCGTAAGCTTCCACCCACCGGCCCAGCGCGCGGGAGCGCCGGCCCACCACCCGAGCAGCGAGCACGGCCATGGCCAACATCGACAGCGCCTCCGATGATCGCACGGCCAACAACGCCGTCCGCCACCAGTACCGGGTCCTCAGCGACGCCGAGAAGGCCAACATGGTTCGGGTGAAGGATATGGGCGCCGCGTTCATCGCCCTGCTGCACGAGGTCGGGGGCACCGATCCGAGCGGCGACCGCTTCGCTTCCCGTGACCTGTCGCTGGCCAACACCCACGCCGAGGACGCCGTGATGCGGGCGGTCCGGCACATCACCGCTTAGGCCCTCGCCCCCCCCCGGTGCCCGTGCAGAGCTCTCACGCACGCACGATCGACGATCGGTCGACAAGCAAGGGGTGGGGGGTGTCGGTTAATGCGCGCGGCGTTTTCGTTCAGGGGCGGATGTCAAACCGATTCTCGCGGACGAAATTGCAAAAAATCAGCGCGCGCAGTGTGTTGAATCCCGTCACGCGCCTGTCTCGCTGATGCCGCAGATCTTCCGAGCCAGGAGCGCGAGCCGCCAGCCGACGCGGCAGCGGGGCGCGCCGCGGACGCCGTATCGCGAGCGCGGTTACGACGCGCGCTGGGATCGGCGGTCGAAGGCCTTCCGGCGCGCGCATCCGTTCTGCCAGCGCTGCGCCGAGGTCGACCGGACGGTGCTCGGCACGCTGGTGGACCACAAGATGCCGGTGGCGGACGGCGGCGCGGTGCATTGTCCGGACGAGGGACTGTGGACGCTGTGCGCGGCCTGTCACGGCTGGAAGGAAGCGCTGGAGGCGCTGGCGCGCCGGACGGACCAGATGCACCTGATCGTGCGCTGGTGCGACGACCCAAGCGCCCGGCCGGTCATTCGCGGCGAGGTTCGGTATGGGGGCGGCTCGGAAGGCTGATGCCGGGCCGGCGCAGATCGGCGGTGGCGATCCGCGCGTGGTGGCGCATCCGGCCTTCCGCGAGATCCCGCGCTCGCTGTTCCCGCTGACCAGCGCAGAAGCGCAGGCCGAATACGATGCACTCGCCCGGGTGCTGTTCGATGCGGGGCGGCTGACGATCGGCGCGCACCGCAGCCTCTCTAGCTACGCGATGCAGTTCGACACGATCACGAAGGCAGCGGCCGCCGGCAAGCAGGTCCGCGGCTCGTGGTTCGCGCAGCTCGACAAGGCCCGGAAGGAACTGGGGCTGGATGATCTCGACAGGCCGATCGCGGCCCCCCAAGGGGCGCGGGTCAACCGGTACGCGCGAACGGGTTTCGCGAACCGCCGCTGATCAGCGCTTCAAGCCGGTCGAGATCGAGATCGACGGCGAGATGCAGGCCTTCCCGGACTACGTCGGGATGGCCGTTTGGTACTGCGAGGAGGTGGCGTCGGGCCGCGTGCCGGCGTGCGACGAGGAGCGGCAGGGATGCCAGCGCTTCCTCGACATGCGCGCCCATGCGCTGACTGGCAAGGCCGACTTCGTGTGGTCGGACGCGCACGTGATCGACGTGTGCGACTTCGTCAGCAAGCTCCCGCACGTGAAGGCCTTCGCCGGCCTGATCGTGCTTGAGCCGGTGCAATGCTGGTATCTCGCCGGCATCTTTGGATTCCGAGAGAAGGCCACGGGCCTGCGGTGGGTCCGCACGGTGCGGGTGTGGATCCCGCGGAAGAACGCGAAGACGACACTCTCGGCCGGCGTGGTGCTGTACTGCGCCAACTTCGAGGGCGAGGAGGGCGCCGACGTGGTGGTGTCGGCCGCCTCGGAGGACCAAGCCAGGATCCCCTACGACGTCATCCGCAAGATGCTCGGCAAGGACGAGGATCTGCGGGAGATGACCGGGGCCGTTGACATCAAGGACGGGTGCGAGTTCACGGCCTCGGGCGGCACGATCAAGCTGGCGCACGCCCGGGCCAAGAACCTCGACGGCTTCAACCCTCACGTCCTGCTCCAAGAGGAGCTACACGCCCAGGACCAGGGCGTCATCGGCGTGCTGAAGACGGCGCAGGGGTCCCGGCAGGCGCCGCTCGATCTCGGTATCTCGACGGCGGGCCGCGACGTGAACGCGCCGGCCTACGACGACTGGAAGGTCTGCCGGCAAGTGCTGGCGGGCCGGCTGAACGCGCCGCGCATGTTCATCGCGATGTACGCGGGCTCGGAGGCGGACAAGGACCTGTGCTTCGACCCGGCCACGGTCGAGAAGCTTAACCCGATGTGGGGCATCTCGCTGAACCCCACCTCGATCGAGGAGGAGGCCTTCGAGGGCCGGAAGTCGGAATCGAAGCGTCAGGAGTACCTGCGCACCCGGATCAACTTCTGGTCCCGCGCCGCGGGCAACCTGGTGTCGCTGGAGTCATGGGAGCGCTGCGCCGACCCGAAGCTGAAGCTGGAGGTGCTCAAGGGCTTCCCGCTCTACGTCGGCATCGACCTCGCGAGCCGGTCCGACCTGAACGCGGCCGCCTACATGGTGAAGGCCGGGGATCGCGTCTACGCGACCGCGGATTACTGGCTCCCTGCGAAGTGCGAGCGCCTGCAGGATGACCGCTTCGCCGACGCCTTCCTGGCGTGGCACCGCCAGAATTGGCTGCGCCTCACGCCTGGGACGTTCATCGACTACCGGGTGATCCTGCGCCAGATCCTCGGCACGCTGGACGGCCACAACGTCGTCGGGGTCGGCCTCGACGACTACCAGGCGAACCTCATGGCCTCGGAGATCGAGGCGGCCGGGTATCAGGTCTTCATCATCCAGAAGAACGCCCGGAACCTGACCGCGGCCACCGAGGACCTCGTGGCCCGGACCACGGATCCGGAGCTGTTCCAGCACGACGGCAACCCGATCACCGCCTGGTGCGCAGGCAACGTGGTCGGCCACTACGACCAGAACGCCAACGTGCTGCCGAAGAAAGAGAAGCCCTGGTCGAAGGCCAACATCGACGGCTTCGACGCGCTGGTCGAGGCCAACGCGCTGCGCCTCGACCATGAGGCCGGCCAGCTCGGCGCCTCGGCGAAGAAGCCGGCCGAGATCAACCCCTACCTAACCCGCGGTCTCGCCGGAGCATCTGCCTGATGAGACTGACCGATCCAGCCAAGTCCGATGCGGTGGCCAAGGCCGCCGGCGACGTGCCGGGCCCGCTCACCACGACCGATTCCGCGGGCTGGGACCAGTTCGAGTTCGGCTGGTCCGACGTCTCGGACTTCCTCGGCATCGGCGGCCGGGCCGCGCGCGGCGGCATCTTCGGCCGCGACGCCGTCGGCATGGGCCTCGCGATCCAGTGCGCGGACCGGAAGGCCCAGGATATCGCCAAGGCCGAGATGCTGCTGTGGAAGCGCAAGGGTCGCGGCTGGACCATGGTCGAGCACACGCAGCACCCGGTTGCCCGGCTGCTGATGACCCGGCCGAACGACCAGCACACCTGGACCGAGTTCTGGCGCATGATGATCATGCACTATGAGCTCGCGCAGAACGCCTACGCGCTGAAGCGGATCGCCACCGACGGCACGGTGCTCGAGCTGATCCCGATCATGCCCGGCCGCTGCCGGCCGCGGGTCGCCTACCCGAGCGGGAAGCTGTTCTACGAGATCTTCGCAGGCACGGAATACGAGCGCGCCGTCCTCGGCGAGACGTACATGATCGTGCCGGCGGACCGCATCATCCACTTGCGCGGCCGCCTCTGGGACGGACTCTATGGCCTGTCGAGCCTCGCGCTCGGCACGCCGATCTTCGACCTCGTCTCGGCGATCGCGGACTACCAGACCAACATCTTCGGGAACGACGGCAAGCAGCCGGTGGTGTTCCAGACGGACAAAGTCTTCGGCGACGGCCAGATGGCGGATGCCGCGTTCCGCCGCCTGCAGCAGCAGCTCACGGACAAAATCCGGAAGGCCAGCGCCAACGGCGACCCGATCCTGCTGGAGGCCGGGCTCGAGGCGAAGGTGATCGCGCTGAACGCGCGCGACGGCCAGACCACCGAGAGCTTTAACCAGCAGGTCATGCGGATCTGCGGCCTGATGAACATGCCGCCGCACAAGATCTTCGCGCTGGAGGCGGTCGCCTACAACAACATGGCGGCAATGAACCGTCAGTATTACAGCGACTGCCTGCATCCGACCGCGCATGGCATCCAGGAGAAGTTCCGGAACGCACTGTTCCCAATCGACGACTGGCCGGTGTTCTCGCCGCAGTTCGATCAGGTTGCGCTCATGGCGACCGACCTGGAGGCGCTGACCAAGCTGGTCGACACCGCCATGAAGGACGGTTTGATGACCTTCGATGAGGCGCGCGAGGTCCTGCCGTTCCGGCTGAACCCGCTCGCTGGCGGCGGCGACCAGCGCATGGTGCCGGTGAACATGAGCCTGATCGCAGCCGACGGCACGGTGGTGCAGGCCGGCACAGGCCAGAACGCGACCCAGCCCGGCGCCGGCCAGGGCGAGAGCCCCGACAACAACGCGGGCAAGGGCGCCGGTCTGCGCCTCGCCTACGACGCAGCAGGAGCAGCCTGATGGCCTCGAAGCGTGTCTCGATCGACGAGTATCTCGGCTCGCGCGGCTACGGCGGCGTGGAGCGCAAGCACTTCGCCCGGGATTCGGGCGTCATCATCAAGGCGGCACCGACCGGCATCGCCAAGGCGCGCTACGACGAGGACGCCCGCACGATGCGCTTCGTCATGTCGGCGGAGGTTGAGGACCGCGACCGCGACATCGTCGTGCAGGCCGGGCTGAACACCACCGAGTTCGAGAAGAACCCGGTCGCGCCGTGGTCGCATCGTGCCGGCGATCCGCCGGTGGGCACGTGGTCGGATCTGGAGAAGTCGCTGGGCGGCCGGCCGAAGCGCACCGAGGGCACGCTGACGCTCGTGAAGGGCGACGTCATGGCCGACCGCCTCGACGTCCACTTCCAGGCCGGCAGCATCCGGGCCTGCTCCATCGGCTTCATGCCGCTGTCGATTGAGCGCCGCGAAGTGCCGGAGGACCAGCAGGGCGGCTACTTCTATCCGGGCTACATGATTCACGAGGCCGAGCTCTACGAGTGCTCGCCCTGCTGCGTGCCGGCGAACCCCGCCGCGCTGGCCAAGGCCGCCGCCGAGGGCGACGTGATGGCTCGGGAGATGATCGAGCAGGTGCTCGATACCTGGACGTTGGAGAAGGGGCTGATCGTGCCCCGGGAGGCGTTCGAGGAATCGCACCGCCGCGCCGGGCCGGCCAAAAGCACGGTGGTGTTCGATGGCAAGATTTTCGAGGTGAAGGCGGGCGAGGGCGGCGAGCCGGTCCTGGCGCCCGTGAAGCCATCCAAGGCCGAGCGCGTCGTCGGTGCGATCGAGACGGACGAAGGCCTGCTGGATCGGCTGGCCAAGGCCCTCGGCTTCAAGGGCCGCACCGACGCTGCCGATCCCAAGCCGGGCGAGGACGGCAAGAAGCCCGCGCCCGAGCCGACGCCGGAGCAGAAGCTCCGCGAGCAGTTCGCCGTCGACATGCCGGCGCTGGTCGCCAAGCACGAGATCTTCGAGGCCGACGCCCGCATGGCCGCCCTCGACGCCGAGATGGGGCAGCACACCCCGAACTGATCCGCCGGCAGACGACGCAGAGGCGGTAACCCCGGTGGCAGCCTGCCGGCTCACGCCACCACCATCCCCGATGGAGAACTGTAATGCCCACGCTCGCTGAGCTCCGCGAGAAGCTGAAGGCTGCCCGCGAGGCGGCCGCCGCCGCCCGCGCGAAGGCCGTGGCCGATGGCGCCACCGACGCCGACCGCACCGCCTACAAGGACGCCCTGACCGCGGCCGAGAAGGCGCTCGACATGGTCAAGGACGCCGAGCGCATGGAGGCGCTGGACGCCGCCACCACCCGGTCCGCCACCGCGGCCGCGGGCGGCACCGACGTGCTGGAGCGTTCCGCGGCCGCAGACGGCCGCTTCGCCTGCGCCCGGCCGGCCGAGAAGATGAGCATCCTCGACGAGGCCACGCTCATGGCCGCCGCCTCGGCCAAGAGCCGCGCCTTCCTCCAGGCCGGCATCGCGAAGTCGCCGATCGAGATCCTCGGCGACGAGGGCTACGAGCGTTTCGTGAAGGAGCTCAAGGACCGCGCGTCGGCCAACGCCGCCCGCCGCCGCGAGAAGACCAACACCACGCTGACCTCGGCCGACGGCGGCATCCTGCTGCCGACCCCGAACGCCAACACCATCATCGAGCTGCTGCGCGGCGAGAACACCTTCCTCGCGGCGAACCCGCGCCGGGTGCCGCTGATCGGCGGCCAGTTCAACCAGCCGCGCGGGGCGACCTCGTCCACCGCCGGGTATGTCGGCGAGGGCATGAAGAAGCCCGTCGGGTCGCCGACCTTCAACGGCATCTCCATGCGGGCGAAGAAGATCGCCGGCATCGTCATGGTGACGATGGAGGCGCTGAAGTGGTCGCTGGCCGACCTGCAGGCCTACATCCGCGACGACCTGCGCCTCACGCTGGCCAACAACATGGACCTGGCCTGCTACTTCGGCGCGGGCACGAACTACACCCCGCTCGGCATCCTCAACCGGCCGAACGTGAACGCCTTCGACGCCTCGGCCACCGGCGCCGGCGCGCTGTTCGCCAACCCGAAGGCGCCGACCGTCGCCGAGCTCGACAGGGTCGCCACCCGGATGATCCTTGCGATCACCGACGCCAACATCCCGGCGACCAGCCGCTTCGCCTGGACTATGAACTACCACCTGATGCGCTACCTCGCGGACGCGCGCGGCGCCAACGGGCAGTACATCTACCCGGAGCTGAACACCGACACCCCGACCTGGAAGCGCTTCCGGGTGTTCGTGACCACGCAGTTCCCGTCGAATGGCGGCGCCACCACGGACGAGTCGACCCTCGCCCTCGTGGACTGGTCGAACGTCCTCTACGGCGACGAGGAGGACATCACCGTCCGTACCTCGATGGAGGCCACCATCGACCCCGGCACGGGCACGCTCGTCCACCTGTTCCAGCAGAACATGATGGCCGTGCTGATGGAGGCCCAGCACGACATCGCCCTGAACTACGACCAGGCGGTGTCCGTCCTCCGTCACGCCCGCTGGGGCTCGCTGTCCGCCTCCTGATCGGGGCGCTGATCATGGGCCGCCGGAATGAGCCGGCGGCCCACTGAGGTTCAGGATCAAGGACAGCGGACATGCTGGCGAACAACACCAAGCTCGACCTGCGCCACTATGAGGAGATGGCGCGCAAGAACCACCGCGGCCTCGTGCCGATGGTCTTCGCCGAGACCACGCTGCCGTACGCGATCGGCGAGGTGGCGGGCTTCAAGCCGGCCGCGGCGAAGAAGCTCCACGACGACGGCACCGCCGTGCCGCACGAATCGGTCTACCGGTCCGGCTCGCTGCCGGAGAAGCAGGCCGGCGCCGGGCTCGTGAACGAGACAGAGGACGAGACCCGCCGCAGCGCGGTCGAGATCCCGGGCGACGTCCTGGAGGCCCACGGGCTGAAGCGCATGGCGCTGGCCAAGAAGATCGCGGGCCGCGATCCCGCGACCTGGGACGAGGCCGACGAGATCATCAAGGCCGAGCAGTCGCGCCGCGATGCGCTGGCCGATCGCACCGGGGGCGCCGTGACCAGCGAGTCCAGTCTGGGCTCGGTCGCGTGAGCGGCGAAGAGAAGGGCGCGCAGCAGGATCGCAGGCCGGCGGACGTTCGCACCGGTCCTGCAACCGCTGATGCGCTCCGCGACCGCGGGCCGAAGATGGTTCGCCGGCCGCCCAACAAGATTCTGAGCGGCGATGGGCGCCGTGGATACGAGACTAAGTAGCGCATGAACTTGCGAATTACGCCGTAGCCAAGACCTATGTAAAGACAAGTTAATGAGCGGCAACCACAGGCCGCCGCTCATCAGAATCGGTTAGATGCCGAAAGCCTTGCGCAGCGATTGATAAGTCATTTCGGTCACTTCACCGCGCTGGTCGATGTAGGTTCCGTTTTCGTCAAACTCAGCTTCTGACTTTGACCAATCGATAAGATAGGCATTCGGGTCGCCAGTGATAGTTTTTGTGCGGCGCGTCAGGCCGCCCCAAACGCCACGAAGCTCCGGGGCCGAAACGCCAAC
>NZ_BACT01000651.1:0-16905 GCF_000333255.1 Methylobacterium sp. B1
CCAAGCTCCAAGGCTTCTGAGCAAGCGCAGCCGCGATCCTCTCGCCTTTCGCAGGACACCTCACCCGTCTCCGGATCCTGGATGCCCCTGCGGCTGCACTCCCCGCACATGTTCAGGACGGTTGCGTCGATGCCCCTGATCGCGGCGTCGAGCCCGGCCTTAATGCCGGTGGTCAGCGCGTCGTCTTGTTGCGCAAGGGCCGCGCGCTTCTCAGCGTGCTCCTGGCGCTCGGCCAGCTCGCGAGCCAGCATGGTCGCATGCTGCTCGGCAGACCATGTCCATTGCCGGATGGTGGCCTGGGCCAGCGGCCAGTTGTCGTCCGCGGCCCACTTCTCCTTGGCGGCCCGCGCGGCGATGAAGCTATTCAACTCCGCGGCCCAAGCCAGCCCGGTCCAAAAATCCGGCACGGCATGCATGTCGTCCGGACCGGCTACCTCCATGTACCAGAGGGTCTTCGCGCCCCGATCCTGCGGGGTGTCGCTCGGCTCGCGCGTGATGGTGCTGGACCCGGCCATGCTGCTACTCCGCGGCTTCGAGGAATGGACCGGGCTCTTCCCGGGTATTCGGAGCGGCGTCGGCCATGATCGCGGCGACGCAGGCCCTCATCTTCGCGACCGAGACGGCGTTGCCGATCTGCTTGATCTGCTCCGTCTTCGTGCCGGTGAACTCGTACCGGCGCTCCTCGTCATTGAAGCCCATGGCCGCGGCGAGCTCGTGCGGCTCCAGCATCCGGAATAGGATGTCGTAGGTCTCGGTACCCTGGACGAGATTGACCCGACCGGTGGCGCAGAGCGTCGGCGCCGGCTCCTCAATGTCGTGCACGCGGGGCGCCTGGCCCTCGCGCTCGCCGAACTGCGCGGCGATGAACGCCAGCTCGCCGCGGTTGGCGCCCGTGACCGTCGGGAGCGGATCCGTGCCGGCATCCCGCACCCGGTCGCTGCCGTCATGGTGGGTCACCGGCATCACGAGGCCGAACTCGCCGCCCTTCGCCGTCGTCATCGTCGGGATCGGGTCGGCCACATCGCGGGCGGTTGCGCCGCCGCCCGACTGCGTCACCGGCACGACCATGCCGAACCGGCCTTTCGAGGTGACGGTCGGCAGCGGGGTCTCGGCGTCCGTGCAGGTCTCGCCGGAGCCGGAGCCGTAGTAGGGCGAGATCAGCGCCGTGCCGCTGCCGCGCTGGCCGCCGCACACGATGGTCGGCAGGGGCTCGCCGACTGCCCGCGGCGCGCCGCCGGAGGCCTGCGAAAGCACGAACGGCTCGACGAGGTAGCCCGCGCCCGCCGTGGTGGCCGTCGGCGTCGGCTCGTCGATCGGATGGGCGCGCGTCCCGGGACCGCGGTCGCCCTGGCGGTTCAGGATGAAGGGCTCGACCAGCATGGGCCGGGCGCAGCCCTGGCGCTCTTCGGAGGCCGCGCCGCCGGTCGTGATGGTCGGCAGCGGGTCGCACGCGCCGCGCGGGGCGCCGCTGTTGTGCTGAGACAGGATGATCGGCTCGGCCAGCCCCACATGGCTTGCGGCTGAGACCAGGGTAGGCAGAGGGGCGCCGGTCGGGCGCTGCGTCGCGCCCTTCTTCAGGTTCACGACGACTGGCTCAGCGAGGCCCAGGCGAGCCTGTGTCATCACCGTGGGCGCCGGCTCTTCCACGCCCTGCACGTCGCGCCGGAAGTTCTGCTTGATGAGGACCGGCTGAGCGAGGCCGATGTGCGTGCCGCCCGCGGTGATCGCCGGCAGCGGCAGATCCATGCCCTGTGCGGTCATGTGGTTGCGCAGGACCACCAGGAAGGGCTCGGGCCAGCCGTGCTTCTGCGCGCCGGCATAGATCCGGGCTAGCGTCTTCGGCGCGAGGGGCTTCTTCCGGTCGAAGATGGACCGGCCCTTGATCCCCCAGTCGATGATCTCGCGCGCCGGCCGCCACGGCTTGGTGCCGGAGAAGAGGTCGGCGACCTTGTCGTCCCGGCGGCGGTGCGTCGGGGTCGGCCACACGAGCCGCTTGCCGTCCGAGCGCCCCATCAGGATGAAGCGGCTGCGGGTGGTGGCGTCGCCGTAGTCCGCCGCATTCAGCTTCCGCCATTCGAGCCGGAAGCCGAGCCGCTTCAGAGTGTCGATCCAGGCCCGGAAGTACTCGCCCTTGCGCGACGCCACGGGCCGGCCAGTGCGATGGTCGACCGGCCCCCAGCCGATGAACTCCCAGACGTTCTCGATGATGATCCGCTTCACCCGCAGCTCGGTGAGCCAGGTCACGATGTGCCAGGGGTCGGAGCGCTGCTGATCAGAGGTCGGCTTGCCGCCGCGCGCGACCGAGTGGTGCGTGCAGGTCGGCGAGGCCATGAGCAGGTCCAGGTAGCCCTCGGGCACCAGCAGATGCGGGCGCACCGTCGCGATGTCCTGCACGTAGTGCCGGGCCGTCGGGTGGTTCAGCGTGTGGGTCGCGATCGCCGTGGGCCAATGATTCACCGCCACCAGCTCCATCTCGAGCCCGAGGTCCGCGAGCGCGCGCTGGCAGCCGGTCGAGGATCCGCCGGCCCCGCAGAGCAGATCGGCAACGAGGAGCTTCCGCTTCATGCCGCCCTCGCATCGTTCGCCGCGACGAGCGTGCCGAGCGCCGCGCGGCCGGCGGTCACGGGCGGCACCTCGTCGTCGACGGCTGGCCGGGAATTGCCCTCGTGGCGGTCCCGCCGGAGCGCGCCGATGGTGCAGAGCGCCACCATCAGGAGCGACGGCAGCAGAGCGATCGCCACGCCGAGGCCGATCATCAGGGGAGCGCTCATATCCGCGCCTCCACCACCGGCAGCCCGGCGGCGCGCGCCTTGCGCACCATGTCAGCCGTGCCGGCGCCGCCCGGGAACGCGATCACCGCGTCCGGCCGGCCCTCGGCGAGCATCTGGGTGTTCCGGAGCGGCCCGGCCTGCCGGCCGTAGCGGTCCCAGTCGGCCGGAAAAGACGTCACCGGGATCTCGCTGGCGCGGGCCCAGTCCGCCGCGCCAGAATCGGCCCCGGTCGCGCCGCCCTGGATCACGTGCGAGATCAGCACATGCTGGGCGCGGCCGAGCGCGTCGGCACATTTCTCGGTGGCGTGCGCCTCGAGCCAGTTCCAGACCAGCGCCGGGTTGAGGTCGCGGCCTCCGCAGACGAGCACCCTCATCGCGCCACCATCGCGAGCGCAGGCCGCTCGTCCTTGCTGGCGCGCACGGGCGCGGCTTCCTCGACCGCGACGACCGAACCCTCTTGGAGCGCCAGGAATACCGGCAGCAGGGTCTCGTAGTGCTCGGCCACGAAGCCGATCAGCAGCGCGAGGCTCGCCAGCGCCTGGCCGTGCTCGATCTTCCGGACGGTGGCCCGCATGGTCGACCGCTCGGAGCACGCGCCGAGGATCCCGGCAGCCGCGAGGTTCACCCTGGCCGCGGTCTCGGCCGTGTGGGCCAGCTGCGCCGGATCGATCGTCGAGAGGTCGAGGGTCTCCCTCGCGCCGGCGGCCATCAGGCGGCCTGCTCGGATGCGGCGGTGAAGCCGGGGAAGCCGTCGTTTTCGTCGGCGTGGGCGTCCGCGGCTTCGGCCACGGTCGCGAGCTCGTCCCGGATCTCCTCCAGGATCACCCGGGCGCGCTCCGGGAGGCCGGCGTGCCACTCGGCGAGCGCGAAGGACCCGCGGGCCGCCTGCGCGCGGGCATCCGCCAGCAGATCAGCTTTCGTCCGGCGCGGGGCCTGCGCGCCGCCGCGGGCCCAGGCCGCGAGCTGCTGCCCGCACGCCTCGTCGATGGCCTTGCGCTCGGGGAAGAAGCCGCGGTGCTGCTCCTGGACCTTGTGCGGCAGGTCGAACCGCGGGATCCCGGGCGAGTCCGGCGAGAGCGTGAAGCTCGCCGTCATCTCGTACATGAACCGCTTCTCGCAGATCGGCATCCAGCCGAGAGGGCGGACCTGCGTGCGGCCGCCCTCGCGCACGATCTCGATCTTCTCGTCGGCGCGGAGGCAGAAGATCAGCGTCGCCCGGCACTGGAGCAGCGCGTTCATCATCCGCTTGTGAGCGAGCTTCGGCTCCTTCCAGTTGCCGGGCGCCTTGGTGCCGCTCTCGGCCAGCGCGTCGGCCCAGTCGATGATCCCGCCCTCACCGTCGTATTCGTGGCTGAAGCTGTCGAGGATCACGACCTCGGCGCCGGCGGCTTCGGCCGCGGCGATCGCCTCGACGAAGCGGATCGGCTTGAAGGGCGGACGCATGTCGGCGTGCAGGAAGCGATGCTGGTCGGCGTAGTGCAGTCCGCGGCGGGCCTCGGTGTCGACGAAGGCGATCTTGCCCGACGGCGAGATGCCCTCGGCGAGGCGCAGGGCCGACTTCGTCTTGCCGGACCCGGAAGCGCCGGCCAGCGCGATGAGAAGCGAGACCTGCTCGCGGACGGCTGGTGCGAAGGTGAAGCTCACGCGGCGCTCCCCATGTTGAGAGGACGGAAGGGGCTCTGCGCGACGTCGTAGGAAACGCCTGCGAGCCGCGGATCGAGGGACTCGCGTTCGGACCAGCGCCGCTCGGCCCAATCCGGGTAGTCGGCGCGCACGATCTCGGCGGGGTAGCCCGGCCAGTCGCCGGCAGCCCGGCAGCGGTTCCAGAGGTGCAGCGCGGCCGCGACCTTCCGGGCGCCGACCTCCATGGCGATGCCGTCTGCCTCGGCCACGCAGAGGCCGTTCGGCTCCTCGGATTCCACGAAGATCCAGCGGAAGCGGATCCGCCCGGCGAGGTGTGGCAGCAGGGTGGCCAGCACGCGCACGTAGAGCGCGGCCTGGACCTCCATGTTCATCTGCTCAAGTCGCCGACCTAGGCCCTGCGGCGCCGCCGCTTGGCTTGACGTCTTCACGTCCCAGATGATCGCGTGCGTCGGGTGGATCTCAACGCGATCCATCATGGTCCGCAGCCAGGCGCCAGACGGGTCTTGCACCACGGACACGACCTCGGCCGGTGCCGACGTGAACCCCTCGCAGCCTGGGATTTGCGGCAACCGGGCGAGCACCCGGTCGGCGATCCGCTCGGCCGTGACGAGGTCGGGCATCAAGATCGGGGCCCGCCCTGCCGCGTAGGCGGCGGCGCGCGCAGCCTTGGCGTCGGCCTTCTTGTAGTCGTCGAAGTCGATCGCCACGACCTCGACGCCCTGGCCGAGGATGAGCTTGTGCGCGACGGTGCCGATCTCCTGCGGCCGGGTGGCCTCGCGCTCTTCCGGCTTCTCGGTCCGCAGGCGCGGGTGCGCCAGCGCCGCGTGTTCGGGGCTCTGCTCCAGAAGCACCTTCGCGATCGACGACGACAGCGACGGCTCTGGCGCGCAGTCGGCGTGGTAGGTGTCCGCCGGCATCCGATAGAGCCCGGCGCCTGGCACGAAGCCGGCGAGGTGAGGGACGATCTTCATTGGCGCCTCCCGCCAGCCTGCCGCGCGAACCGCGCGGACTCGGCCTTCACGGCTTCGATGTGCTCGGGGTCGTAGGGACCGGCGATCGTGGCGGCGCAGATGCGCTGCAGCTCGTATCGGACCGCCGTGAAGGCCTCGCCGGAGGCCAGCGTGTCGCCCAGCCGGACGTTCGTGCCTTCGAAGGCGCGGACGATCTCGACGGCGAGCTGGCGGTTGCCGAATGGCAGCGAGGCGAAGCGCCGGCCGCAGTCGTAGAGGCGCTGCGCGGCCTGCCGAGGCGTCACGCCCTCGACGTGCGCGGGATGCGTGGCGACCTTCATCGCGCACCGTCCCGGCGCTCGCGCGCGGCTTCCAGCGAGGCAACGTCCGGCGGCAGGTCCGCCAGCTTCATCCGGTGTGCGGCGGCCCGGAGCTCGGGCAGCATGGCAAAGACGGCCAGCGCCGCCTCGTCCTGCTGGCCCTTGGCGAGCAGCGCCTGGAGCGCGAGCACGTCCTGCAGCGCGGCCTTCAGCGCGATCCGCAGGCGCCAGTTCTCGGCGCGGACCAGACCGACGGCGCGCTCGTGCACGGCGGCCTCGAAGCCGCTGGTGTGCAGGGCGTTCTCGGCGACGAGGCGCGAATAGGTCGGGAGCCCGGCCTCGGCGGCGCCGGTGTCGAGCTCGGCGACGACGCGGGCCATGATCTCGGAGGCCAGCGTGGGCCGATCTGCGGCGGCGCTCACGACTGCACCAGCGCGAGCAGCGCGGCGCGCTCGTCCTCGGGCATGTGGCGGAAGGCTGAGAGCAGAGCTGCCTCGTCCGCGTCGCGAGTCACGGCCGGCGGGCGCTCCAGGTGTTCCGGATCCACCCCGTAGACCTGCGCGACCGTCTCCATGCGCTCCAGCGGGACGCGGCGCTGACCGCGCTCCATGTTGCAGGCCATAGCTGGCGTGATGCCCAGCCGGGCAGCGACGGCGCGCTGCGAAAGCCGGCGGGACTCGCGAGCGGCCCGAAGGACCGCGCCGATCTCGCGGCGCACCTCCGGCGGCAGCTCGGAGCTGTGGTTGCGACGGGAGGCGATCATCGGCGGACCCCCTTCTTGCTCGGGTTCAGGTCGTCTTCGATCTCGCGGCGCTCGCGGGCGTTCTCCGCGAGGCGGTGGACGTGGATCTCGGTGCAGCCCTTCCGCCGCATCTCGCCGAGCCACTGGTCGCCGGCGCCGTGGCCCAGGCCGACGGCCACGCCCTGCATCTGGGCGATGCCGCCGCTGTCGCGGGACACGCCGATCGCGACCGCCTCGGCCAGTTCGTCGACCTCGACGTGCCGGGCGTCGTGCACGCCGACCACGTACCGGCGACCCGAGGCGCCGCGCCAAGCGGACAGCGGCAGCGCGGGCGTGCCGCGCAGGCCGCGGGTCGACTTGAGCCGCTCCTCGCGGGCGGGATCCTGAGCCGCCGACATCAGCGCGCCTCCGACGAGAGGCAGCGGCCGGTGCGGGCGAAGTGGTCGCCTGCAGCGAGGTGCGCGGCGACGGCTTGGTCGGGCGTCAGGTCGCGAGCCTTGCCGGCGCGCGGGTAAAGGTCTGGGCGCAGGTCGTGCCGGGACACGCCCGAGGCGGCCTCGACCGCCTGGACGTGCTGCGTCGGACAGAACGTCCAGGCGCAGACCGACACGACGTGCAGCCCGAGATGATGCGCGAGGCGGGCCGGGCCGCCCGTTGCGGCCATGGCGCGGCGCACGGACGCCGACGCGCGCATGGCCTGGGCGGTGCTGGCGAAGCGGGGGCGGCCGGCCATGTCAGGCAGCCTCCGCCAAGAACGCGATAGCCGAGCCGGCGCCCAGGGCACCCGCGCGTTGCTTCGCCTCGAAGAAAGCCTCGGCGGCCACGCACAGGTTCTCGCGCGCCTCGCTGACCGTGGGCGCCTGCGCGGCGGCGGGCAGGGCCGGCGCGTCGAAGAAGGCGTCCATCGGCCGACCGACCAGCGCGCAGAACACGCTGAGATCGATCGCGCTGATCCGGTTCGTGCCCTTCTCGTATTTCTGGAGTTGAGCGGCCGAGACGCTGAGCGCGGCGGCGACGGTGCGCTGGGTCAGGCCGGCGGCGACGCGTGCGGCGCGCATGCGCGCGCCGAGGTCCACGTCCTGGCCCGTGGCGGGCTTCCCGGCCATCAGCGGATGCCCTGCGAGACACGCCGGGCGGAGAGGAGCTGATCACCGACGTGACCGCAGCCCCAGAAGAAGCCCCACAGCCCGATGATCCCGAGCGAGGCGTACGTGACCATCTGCGTGGCAGAGGCCGAGGAGGTGGCGAGGTAGATGTCGAGGGCGTTGAGCATGGCGGCGCTCCATCGCGGCAGTGGCGATGGAGCAATTTAGCCAAATGGCAAAATCAACGTCAAGCGCTTTTTGCCATTTGGCGAAAAGACGCGTCGGACCTAGCGCGGCCTCACTCGACGGGCTCCTGTCGAAGGCTGACCAGCGTGGCGATGTTGTTCTCGCACTCCGAGCAGCCGAAGTTCTGTCGCTGAAGCCAAGCGCTCTCCAGAAGCTCGTCGACGGTGCACGGGGCGTCTTCCAGATCGGGCGACTCGATCGTCCGCTTCGTCATGTGGTGGCAGTTGTGGCAGCGCAGGCGCATCGTGAACCGCGCCCGGATCGTCGACACCTCAGCGAACATCCGTAGCATCCTCCGTCTCGGATGTTCCCATCTTGTTCTCACATGGAGGGGTGAGTCGAGGCCGCTTTCTACCTGTGGTTCGATCTGTGGATAGCGGGGGAAATAGGTGTTCGCTAAGCCTCGGCAGGCCGTCGGCGCAAACCAGGCCGGACCCTCATGGAGACGTCGCGCACCAAGCCGATCACCTCCATTGAATTCCATTCCACCACCTGCGGGTTATTCGGCACCTTGATCGGCTTGTGCTTCTTGTTGGTGGAGCGCGGGCAGAACCAAACCTCGTCCTCGTGAAGCTCAATCTCTTTCACCGACCACTCGCGCAGGTGGCCGCCCTCTCGCGTGCGCTGAAGGACGACGATCATGCCGTCGAGGAAAGGCTGTCCGGTCTGCTCGAAGTCGACACAGATTACTCGGCTGCCGTCTGGGATCGGGGGATCGGCGGCGTTCATGCTGTCGCCCTCGACAGTCAGAGCGAACCGGCGGGCCTTCGGAAAGTCCTCATCTTCCGGCTCGAACACGTATTCCGGCTCCGCGTCGTCGAACTCGACAACCTCGCGGAATATGCCCGCGGCGGTCCGCCCGGCCACGGGGATCGGAAGCAACTTCTCGTATACGGGTGCCGCAGGCGCTGGCTCAGCAGCTATCAGGTCCGAGACCGAGCATTCGAGCACGCGAGCCAGGTTCTCCAGGTCAACCTTCTTCGGCTCGCGGTCGCCACTCTCGAAGCGCTGGATCTGCGAGGTTGATAGGCCGACGGCAGCCGCGAGCTTCTCGAGCGTCAGCTTGCGCGCCTTACGGCGCCTCTGGAGTTCCGGCATAGCCATTCGGCGAAAGTGCGAGGCTGCTAGCACCCCCTCCAGAGCCAATCGGCAAATCCCCCGTTGACATTTTTCGCCATTTGGCAAAATCATGAGGAATGGACCTCGCTGCCTACCTCTCGGAGCGCAACATCAAGCCTGCGACCTTCGCGGGTGAGATCGGCGTTCCGCCGTCCACCATCACGCGGATTCTCCGCGGCGAGCGTGATCCGCGAGGCGCGACCATCCGGAAGATTGTCTCCGGCACAGGCGGCAAGGTCACTGCAGCCGACCTGATTGCGCAGCCGGCCGAGACCGAGGCCGCCTGACATGCGCTGGCGCGGCCTCCTTGCTGGGCTGGCCCTCGTGCTTCCCTTCTGGCTCGCCGTGATCGTCGGCGTCGCGCAGATGCGTGGGGCGGCTCATTTCGGCGCGCTCCCCCTCATGCCGTGGAGCGCGCGATGAGCGCCGCTCCCATTCGTTCGCGCTGCCGCGCGTCTGACCTCGACCAGGGCGTAGGTATGGCCGCCCTGCACGGAACCCGTCTGCCGGGCATGGGCCGAGAAAGCCCCGGCGCCTCTTCAGCTCGCCTCGCCGCCGGATCCAGCGAGGCTCGAGCGCCCCGCGGTGACCTCGCTGACTCGACCCGCCGCGGGGTCGCTGTTTGCCCGCACACGTCTCTCCTCCGCCAAGACGAAGACGTGCGCTGGCCTGTAAATGCGGATTACTGTTTTGCGTCCCGCATCCCTCTGCATCTGCTGATCCCTTCGGCTGGATGCCGCTCGCTCCACTGTGGAGCCTGCTGATGTTGGTTGCTACCTCCATGACGCTTGGCTCAGCGCCCTCAACCCCGATGCACACAGCATCGGGGAAGAGCATGCGCGAGTCTGGGTCTAACGACACCCAAGGATGGGTGATTGAGCCCCAAAGATGGGTGGATCAGTGGCGCAAGATGCACCCGGCGAAGCCGGCGGCATGCGTCGCGCGGGAGATCAACGCGCCGATCCGGACGGTCGAGAAGTGGTTCAAGGGCGAGACCAAGCCCTCGCTCGACTACGTCGGCCCGATCCTGAACCGGTACGGCTTGGCCTTCGTGGTCGGCGCCATGGCGAACCCGCTTCCGTGGCTGGATGACCTGGCCCGAGAAGAGCGGAAGCTGAAGCTGCTCGCCGAGCGGCAGGCGATCGACGACATGCTCGCCGAGGACTGGCGGAGGGCTCAGCGATGAGGCCGATCCGCTTTCACATCCTGCGCCTGCTGGAATGGCTCGCCCACCTCGACGAGGCTCGCGCTAACGCGCGCATTCGCTCGATCCTGGCATTCCGCAACCGCCGGGCGGCTGACGCCAAGCGCTACGGTGCAGAGGCTGATGCGATCTGCCCGCCCGAGGCTGCCGCCCGCGAGTGGTCGCCGCGTCTCTGGGATCGCGACCACGACGCCCGCAGCGACACGCGCGAGCGCCGGCCATGAGCGAGGCGCTGCGCACCATCAGCACCGATGGCCTGCTCGCGCCGACGCACGTCATCAGCCGGCCGGTCACAGCCTTTCGCATCTGCGCGGCCGACGAGATCGCCACGCATCGGCGCGTGACGGTGCTGGCCAGCGGTGAGGTCGCGCATGTGCATGTGCCGGACGACTTCTGCCGCGCCGGCACGCCCGTGACAGGCGACTGGCTGCTGGTCTCGCTGGTCGGCGAGGTCTCCCATTGCCGCGCCGAGCTGTTCGAGCAGGAGAGCATCCCCGTCGCGCGCGCGGCCGCTGGCTGCATCACGGACGAGGTCCACCTCCGCAACCCGCGCTTCCCCGGCTGAAAGGCCCGCCCACGCGGGGCGCGCCCGCGCGACCTGGAGGTGATCATGGCAGCGGCACAGCACGGCAACGGATTCGACCCGAAGCGCACCAAGGAATGCGTCGACCGCATCGAGGCACTCGCTGCGAAGAAGCAGTCGCTGCACATGACCTACATGGCGGAATGCGCCGCGATCAACGAGGACATCGGCGACGTCTATCAGGAGGCCAAGGACGCTTGGCACATCCCGAAGAAGGCGCTCCGGACCGTCATCAAGGCGCGCGCGACCGAGCGGAAGCTCTTGGCGATGCGCGAAGATCTCGACCTGATCGACCGCGAGAGCTTCGACCAGATCCGGCATTCCCTCGGCGATCTGGCCGACACACCGCTGGGCAGCGCGGCGCTGAACGGTGCCGAGGAGGCCGCCGAAGGCAAGGGCAGCCGCCAGTCGCGGAAGCAGCGTGACGCCGCCCTCGACGCTGTCTCGACCGGCAACGGTGCCGAGAAGCTCGCGACTGGCATCAGCAAACTGAACTGAGCGGGGCGAGCGTGGCCTACAACGGCATCGTCATGGGCCTCGACCTCGCCAGCAATACTGGCGTCGGCGAGGGTCGCCCAGGTCAGACACCGCGCCTCTACGACGTCCCGCTCCGCGCGGAAGGCGACGACTTCGAGGACACGTGGGGGCGGGCCTGCGGCTGGATTGCGGATCGGCTCTACGCCGAGCGCGATGCTGTGGCGGCCGGTGATTTTCGCATCATCGTAGAGGCGCCGATCATGACCGGCATGAGCGGCAAGACGAACGCCGACTCGCTGCTGATCACGAAGGGTCTCTGGGCGTCGATCACTGGGTTTGCCCGCGCCCGTCGCGTCATGGTCAGACGGGTGGCGGTCTCCACCGTTCGCAAGGCATTCCTCGGCCGCGGCGATATCCCCGGGGATGTCGCGAAGCGTGAGGCTCGCAAGGTTTGCCGCGCCCTCGGCTGGGATCCGCCAAGCCTAGACGCCGCCGATGCCGGCGCCCTCTGGTGGTACGGCTGCAATCTCTGGGCGCCGAACGAGGCGCCGGTCGTCGATCCGCGCGTGCTGAAGCGGAGGGCGGCATGATACCCTCGGGCCACACCGCGGTCATGGCGTCCAGGCGCGAGCCGCCGGACAGCCTCGACTTCTTCCCGACGCCGCCCTGGGCCACGCGCGCGCTATGCGAGCACGTGCTGCCGCACCTCGGCCTGCAGCAGGACATGCGCTTCGACGCTTGCTGGGACCCGGCCTGCGGCGAGGGCCACATGTTCGAGGTCCTGCTGGAGTATTTCGGCGGAGGCGGCTGGGGCTCCGACATCTTCGACTATGGCCGCGGCTACCGCGTCGAGGACTTCCTCGACGAAGGCACGGTGATCGGCTCGCCCGAAGACGGGATGGCGCCCGAGTTCATCATCACCAACCCGCCGTTCCGGCCGGCCACCGCCTTCACCCTGCGCGCGCTGACGCTGGCACCAGTCGTCGCGATGCTGCTGCGGACCGTCTGGGTCGAGGGCGTCGAGCGCTACGAGACCCTTTTCCGCGATCGGCCGCCGACGCTTCTCGCGCCGTTTGTCGAGCGCGTGCCCATGACGAAGGGGCGCTGGGACCCGGATGCTGGCACGGCCACCTCCTACGCCTGGTTCGTGTGGGTGCGGGGCCGCGCCCCGCAGGCGCCGTTCTGGATTCCGCCTGGCTGCCGGCAGCGCCTGACCAAGCCGACGGACCGCGTGCGCTTCGCCGTGCAGATGGCCGCGCCCCTCTTCGATCTTGCGGCGGCGGAGTAGCGCCATGCGGTGGGCGATCATCCATCAACAGCAGGTGCTCTACCGCGGGACTCGCGAGGAGGTCCTGGCCGCGGCCGAGCGCTTCGACCTCATCTGCCACACCGTGCCGGGCATCCAGCAGCCGCTTGAAGGCCGCGGCTTCTACTCGGACGGCGCCGAGATCCCGCCGCGCCTCCGCCAGGGCGCGGTGATGATGCCGGAGGACATGCTTCCGGCCCGCCACCGGAGGCGCGCTGCATGAGCTGGGACAATGAAAAGGTCGTGGCCTTCCGGCCGACCGACAGCAAGGCGCTGGAGCGGCTGCCCCACTGCTTCGACACCGAGCGAGCGTTGCTGGCGGCGCTACTGCTGAAGCCGGATCAGCTCACCGAGGTGGCGCAGGGGCTTAAGGTCGACGACCTGTTCGGGGCGGAGCACCGCGAGGTCTACGGGACCATGCTGGCCCTGAGCGCCGGCGGCTTACCGGTCTCGGCCGTCACGGTCGCGCAGTACCTCAAGACGCGGGAGATCGCCGGTCAGCCGCCGGCACGCTACCTCGCCAGTCTCGCGGCCGATGCGGCGTCTTGGGACGCGCCCGGCCATGCGAAGATCGTGCGTGAGTTCGCCCGCCGGCGCTCGCTGGTGATGATCGGGGAGGGCCTCGCCGAGCAGGCCCGTCAGGGCGGCGCTGCGGATCAGGCCGGCACGCTGATCGACGAGACCGACACTGCGCTCCTCGAGGTGCGAGGCACGGGCAGCGATGGGCGGATGAGCGGACAGGACGCGGCGCAGGCCACGGCTTGGATGCGGGAGCGGATCGAGGGGCTGCGGTCCGGGCTGCTGCGATCCACGGCGGTGTCGACCGGCATCGCGGATCTCGACCGAGCCACGAACGGCGGATTCCAGCGCGGTCAACTCTGGTTGCTCGCGGGCCGGCCCGGCATGGGCAAGACGGTGGCGATGACGTCGCTCAGCAGGTTTGCAGCCCGCAACGCCGGCGTGCTCGTCTTCCAGTGCGAGGTGACCCGCGACCAGCAGATCGCCCGCTACCTCGCGGACCTGTCCTACCTGCACAACCGCCCGCTGACCTTCGGCAAGATCATGGCCGCGGTCGACCTCACCGACGATGAGATGTGGCGGATCGACGAGGCGATGCAGCGCTACGAGCGCCTGCAGCTCAAGCTCGAATGCGAGCCCGGCGTCAGCGTCGCCCAGATCGCGGCGGCCGTGAAGGCTGAGAAGCGCCGCCTTGCAAAGATTGGACAGGAGCTTGGCGTCGTCTTCATCGACTACCTGAAATTCATCAAGGTCTCGGACCGCTACCAGGGCAATCGGGTGCTTGAGATCGGCGAGATCTCGGGCTCGCTTAAGCAGCTAGCCAAAGCGGAGGACGTGTGCGTCGTGCTGCTCACGCAGCTGAATCGCGATGTCGAGCACAAAGATCGGAAGAACAACCGGCCTCGCTTGTCGGATCTGCGCGACTCGGGCGAGCTGGAGCAGGACGCCGATGCAGTCCTGATGCTCTATCGGGAGGCGTATTACCTCGCCGAGAAGGTGAAGCTGTCACCGCACGATCCCGAGCTCTGCAGCCGGCTGATCGACAAGCAGAACGCCCTGGAACTGCTTCTCACGAAGAACCGCGCCGGGCCCACACCCACGCTCGACCTTTGGTGTGACGTGGCCTCCTCCGCAATCGCCCAGACGACACGGGGTCCACAATGACCGCGACCGAGCTCCCGCCTCCGCTCGTGCCCCTGAGCACGGATATCTCGGGCCTGCCGGCCTTCATGCTGGACGTCGAGCGCTTGTTCGCCTCCGAGCTTTGGGCCCTGTCCACGGGCGAGGAGTTCAAGGCGGCCGTGGCGCTTTGGGGCCGCGCTTGGCAGCAGAAGCCGGCGGGATCGCTGCCTAACGACGACCGGCTCCTGGCGGCTTTTTCGGGGGCCGGACCGCGGTGGAAAAAGGTCCGCGAGATGGCCCTCCGCGGCTTCGTTTTGTGCGCCGATGGTCGGTACTACCATCGAGTCCTATGCGAGGACGTGTTGCGCGCCTCGCAGAAGAAGGAAGAGCGCAGGCAGCGCACTCTCGCTGCCTCGCGTGCCCGCCGCGCTCGTGATGGCGATGAGCCGACCCCTCAGTCTGGAGGCAAAAAACCCAACGAAAACAACGAAACGCCTCATCGTAACGATGAACGTAACGATCACCGTAACGGTGTACGTCACGATGAACGTAACGATGATCGTCACGACCACCGTCACGATGTACGTCTTGAGCACCGTGACGATGACGTTACGACAACCGTTACGAGGTCCCATAGACAGGACAGGACAGGACAGAAGAAAGAAGATTCTAGGCCCGGCCAGGCCTGTGAACCTGTACCGGGGGAAACGCCGCGCCGCGCCGCACCGGCTACGGATTGGGCGACCCGGGAGAACTTCGACCGCGTCGAGGCCCGGTGCCGGGCGGCGCTTCCGGATCGCGGACCGCAGGACCCGCAGATCGGGCCGATGGCGCGGCTGGAGGCCGACGGCTACGACCTCGAGGCCGAGATCCTGCCGGCCCTGCTCGACGCAGCGGCGGCGGCCCGAACGCCGGTCCGGACGTGGCGGATCTGGGCCGACCGCGTCGCCGAGCGGATCAACGCCCAGCGGCTGACCCGAGCAGCGCAGGGGCTGCCCGCCACGCCGGCCGCGCCGGTGGTCGAGGAGGACAAGATCGACCTCGGCGCCCCGTTCGGCCGGTGGGCCGAGCCGGTGCTGCGGACAGCCGTCGCCAAGCACCGCGAGATGGGCGGTTGGGTCGACCACCTCTGGGGCCCACCGCCGGGCCAACCCGGGTGCAAGATCCCGCCCCGGCTGCTGATCGTGGAGGCCGCGTGATGCTGGCGCTCCAGGTCCAGACCGTCGTCGACACCCCGTCCGGCCAGCCGCTGCGGTTCCCGATCGGCGTCCCCGACCGCGACCTGACTGCCTTCGCCGATCGGCTGACCCGCGAGGGTGGCCTGATGGTCACGAAGCTCCGGCTGCGGCGGGAGAACGGCGTCGCCTACGTCATCGACATGGAGCGGATGTTCCTCGGCCTCGCCGCCGTGGCGACTATTCGCGACCACGACTGCCCGGTGCGGCTCGAGGTCGAGGAGGTGGCCGCGTGATGGGCCGGCCCGCACCCCGACGCAGCCCGCCATCCGGCTCAGTCCTGCTCTGGGACCGCCGACACCGCGAGGCGACCCGGGCGCTGGCAGCGCAGGTGCCGCGGTCGGCTCGAATCGATGCCGCAACGGACGACCCCTCTCCCACGGCGGGAGAGGGCCAGCACGCCGGCGCGAGCCGGCCGGGATCGGTTGGAGGCAGGGCGTGACGCGTCGGTTGACCCGGAAGCAGCGGCAGAAGCTGAAGCGGGACCAGGAGGCTGCGCACAAGCGGTTCATGCGCCGCGGCTACATCGGGCCGTCGAACAGCGGCGATCGCCCGGTGCGAAGCCCAGGCAACGCCGCGGAATCGGAACCCGCGTCGGGCGAGCAGCCGACCGAGAGCCCACGCGAGAAGCTCCAGCGCGAGCGGCGGGAGCGTGAGGCTGATCGCATCGCGGCGCGCCGGTCGGAGTACGATCTCCCAGAGGGCAAGCTGTGGGCGATGGTCGAGGCCTGCGTCGGCCATACCGGCGAGCTGTGCGAGAAGCTGACCAAGGCGAAGATCCCGCACTTTCGGCCCCGAGATGAGATTGAGCAGGTCCTGAGCTCGGGCCGCGTCCGGAAGATGCAGGTGCCGCTGTTCGACCGCACGGTGTTCGTCGGCCTGAAGGATCGCGGCCAGCTCGAGGAGCTCGCCGCCGAGCATCCCTGGCTGATGGAGCGGCGGGTCTACGGCGACATGCCGAGCCTGCGCCGCGACCGCGCCTTCGCCTGGGACGTCGAGCACGTCGAGCGCTGCGAACTCGGGCGCGACAAGCACGGCAACCCCGTGATCGCGGCAGCCACCATCCCAGACCGGCAGATGCGCGAGTTCGCCGACACCCTGATCGGCTCGGTGCCGCTGTTCGACGCCGAGGAGGCGGTCTTCATCGGCGAGGCGGTGCGTGTCGCTGACGGCCCCTTCGCCAGCTTCCCCGGCATCGTCGAGGATTTCGACCCGACCCGCGGCATGGTGAAGGTCGCGGTCTCGATCTTCGGCCGGGCCACGCCAGTCGAGCTTGAACTGCGACAGATCGAGCGGCAGTAACGTTTTCCCCGCGGCCGAGCCCACGCCCGCCGCCCTCGCGCCCGCCTCCGTCCTCGTGCCGCTGCCGGTGTCGCGTCCGCCCGAGCTGCGGCGTGCGCCCGCGGTCCCGGCCACGCGGGTGGCGACCCGCGCCCTGCCCCGGACCCGCGACGTGTTCCGCGCCGCGATGGCCGAGGAGCCGTCCCTTCTCGAGAAAGCTGTCGGCGTCGGTTCCGCGGCCCCGTCACAGGACAGCCCGCAGGAAGCCCGTCAGGCGCTGGCCTATGCCAGCCCGGACGCC
>NZ_BACT01000650.1:0-1523 GCF_000333255.1 Methylobacterium sp. B1
GGATCAACACGCCCTCAACACATCGATGCCGGGATGTTCGGCCGCCCAGAAAGCGACCAGGGCGGACCAGTCGCGGAAACCGTCCTGTCGGGCGAAGGCGTCGAGGTCCTCCTCGGTCCGGATCCAGCCTCCGTTAGCGAACACGATGCCGTCGCGCAGGTGCAGCTCGATTGGCCAGACGGCGATGCACCGGGACTCGCCGAGTTTGGTGCATTGGCGGGTACGCATCCCGGTGTAGCGATGGACCAACTCACCAGGGCGGGCGTGTCGCGACCGACCGAGGCGCTTGGCCCGGATGTTCTGGGTCTTGGTGTTCGCTACGATTGACGCAGCGAAGCGAGATTTGAAGCTGTAGGCGGTCATAAAGCCTGCCCAATCTCAATGTGAAAATCTGCCATTCTCGAAGATCGCGAGCGCCTGCCTTGAGAGATTTTATTTCTTTTGTTCTCAAAAAGATGTCTTGTGTTTCGATAGATCGACAATTGATTTATGAAATTATTAGATCGTGTTTTTATATATTCGGACCCGCGAGCAGTCGCTGGGGGCATCTGTGACCGATCTTAGAAAGCAATGGCGCATTGAGGCATCTGCGATGGTCGAAATATTGCCAACGTATGGCCCGCCAATTCCATGTAAGTTGGCAGATATATCCCCAAACGGCGCGCGGCTGGATGTGAATAGCGTCCTCGGCATTCCAGACGTTTTCCAGATTAAGTTTATTACGACGGACGAAGTGCTATGGGCTCGCGTAGTCTGGAGGCGGCCCAGCCAGCTCGGATTGATTTTCGTCCAGGACGCGGCACTTGCTAGCTGACGTCGCCGCAGAGCCGCCGGTAGGGGCGGCTCTGCCACGGGCCACCTCCGGGAATCCGTTGTGCTCGACGCCGTCGAGGAGGCGGCCGGCGGCCTTCTTGCCGACGCGGAAGACGAGATCGGTGCCGTGCCCGGTGAAGGTGTGGCCGCGGAGCCGAGCCGAGCTGCCGTCCGCGAAGGTGACGGCCCGGTCCATCCAGTTCGGCACAATGCCGGCGCGGGTCATCACCGGCCCGTCCACGGCGATCCGGGCGGTCGCCATGTCCGCCCACTCGCCCCATTGCTTCAGGAAGAACGCCGAGCCCTGCGCTGCGCACTGGTCGCGAAGAGACCGAACCCACGCGGGGTTTAGCGGGCGGGCGTGCGGGCCGCTCTCGCCGCCGACGATGACGAGGTGGATGCCCGACAGGTCCACCTCGCCGAGATCCTCGAGCAGCGGCTCGATCGACAGGAAGCGGACCACGGCGGGGGCTGCGCGCAGTTTGTCGAGGCGGTGCAGGCGCGCCCGATCCTCGATCGTCGTGCCGAGCCAGACGTGCTGCCAGGGCCAGCGCTCGTTCCAGGGGCGGTAACCGGGCTCCGAGCTGTCCATCACCGGGAGCATCTTCGCGATGTTCTCCGGGCGCTTCGTCAGCACCATCCAGTCGAGGTGCCGGGCGCCGGCGATGACGGCCCAGGCATCATGCCGCCACTCGGCGGCACCTGGTTGT
>NZ_BACT01000648.1:0-10502 GCF_000333255.1 Methylobacterium sp. B1
CACAGTTCCGCCCAGGCATACTGCATCGCCATCACGAGCAATGCGGCATTCTCGGCCTGCCGCAGGCTCAGCCGCAGGCCCTCATCCGCCAGGCGGCCCACCTCCCCGTACATCATTGCCCAACTCCGCGTCCGAAGACGGCCGGCAGCGCCGCGACGGGCCGCCCGCCCACGCGCCCAGAGACCGGGCGCGGATGGCTCTGTACACGTCCTGCACGGCGTCATCGCGGCATCGAGCGCCTGCCCGCGGGTGCGGGCGAGATCGGCCGAATCGTGAAGCGCGTCGATGAGCTCCCGATGGCCCTGCGGGCCTGTGCGAAGCCGGTCCCGGCGAAGGCGCGCGTCCGGGTCGGACCCGCCTGGCGACGCATCCCCGCCCGGGCGGGCCGGCCGCACGAGCACGGAGGTCCAGGGATCGACCGTACCGTGCAACGACCGGTCGGATCTCGGTTTCGCGTCTCACGGGCGAATCCCGCGCGCCGGTGGGCCGATGATGGTCCACCGCTCCGTGTTGGAGGGCCCGCCCTGCGCGGAACGACGCGCCGGGGCCCCGTGTCTCTCACGATGGCGGGAGGCGCGATGCGGGACGCGCCTCTATATGGGAGGTGAGAGCAGGGAGAGAGACGTGTTCACCGTCAAGGGGATTGATCCGTCCGGGCGCGTCATGACGTTCGCCTGCGGGACTGACGAGCAAGCCATGGAGAAGACCTGGGAACTGGCCCGGCGCGGCTTCCGCGAGATCACGGTCGCCGACCCGAAGGGCAAGGAACTGTCCGCGGCCGCCTTCGAGCGCTCTCTGAACATCGATTGGGACTGACGCGAGCCGGCTCCACGGTGCCCCGGCGCGCCGACCGGCGTGATGATCCGATGCGAAGGGCCACTTCGGGCCGCGCGGCCTCGCTGCGGGGCGGACCGGCCTTCGGCCGCCTTCAGGCCCGCTCCAGCTCGTGAAGCATCGTCCAGCCGCCCGACCGAGCCGTCTCGGGGACGTCCGCGGTCGCCCCGATCTCGTCCGCCTTGCGCCAGATGGCCTGGCAGACGAGGATCTCGTTGCTCGCGTCGATACTGAGGATGAAGCGATCCGGCACGATCTCGGTGTCCGGAAGCGCGATCCGCACGCCGCCGGCCGATCGATCGTAGACGATGCAGGGCAGGCTTCGATGCTCGTCCACCGAGATGCTGCCGGTCTCGTTCAGGATCGTGCGCGGAGCGCTGCGTCGTTCGAACATCACCGCCTCGACAAACCTCTGTCCGACAGGATCGGACACCCGGGTTCAGACAGGGTTTGCGAAATGCATCGAATTGTCGGGATGCCCGCCGAACTGTGAATTCAGCGGGCTTCGGGCGCGGTGCGATCGGGCGACCGCGTGGCCTGTGCCGCGCCGGCCGCCCAGTAGAAAGGGGGGCGATGAAGCCGTGACCGGCGGGTCGGGCTCGTCTGCGCCGCACCGGTCGCGGCTTGCGTATCGATCCGGTGCCGGTCCTAGCCGGTGACGACCTCGACGAGGGTGGTGAGAAAGCCCAGGGCGACCGCGCCGATGCCGCTCATGAAGGCGACATCCCACCCGGCGAATTCCTTCGACTGGGGCGCGCGCATGAAGGCGAACAGCGTGACGGCAGCCCCGCATAGGACGAGGGCGAGGGCCAGATAGAGCGGTCGGGACATGGCGTTTCCTTCTCCGCCGGTCTCGCGGCCCTTGGGGCTCTTGTACGGACGAGTGCGACCGGCTTGATCTGTTCAGTTTCATCCGTCGTCAAAACATGACAGACGAAGAACGGGCGAACAAGATCATAATCTGTTCTGCATTGCGGAACATAAAGTCGGTCTGCCGCCCTCATCTGTTCTGGGCGCGGGCCTCGTGGAAGATCTGTCGCGAGGGCTGTCGATGTCGTGGGGGCTGAGCGCAGGGCCGGCCCCCAGCGGGCTCAGTCGATGAAGACGCGGACGCCGTCTGTATTCAGGATCTCGCGTTGGTCGGCGCACCATTGCTCCGCACCCACCGCGGCGATCTCCTCCGCGACGCGCCGGCCTTCCGCGGCGATGACGGTCTGCGCCTGCCGGTGGCCGAGGGAAACGTCGAGTGCCCGGCGGACCGTGCGGGACAGGCCCTCGGAGACCGCATCATCGACGGTGTAGAACTTGCGGCAGTAGAGAACGATGCCGGCTTGCGCGCCGACGATCCGCACAAGACCCGCGATCGTCTCGGTGCGCGTGGCGTCCTTCGGGTCTTCGGCCGCCGCAGCCGCGGCGGGCAGGACGGCCGCGGCCAGTAACGCGGGGAGCAGAAGAGCACGAGTCATCCAAAGGCCTTCCTTCGGTCCGGGACCGGACCACGCCTCTGGAACGCCGCAGCGGGCGGACAGTGCCCGCGCATCCGCGCGGCCCTGTGGGCTCGTTTCGCGGGCGCACCCGCGAGAGCCCGTCGCTCACTTCCGGGCGGCCATCATGTCATGGGTCAGGACGGTCAGCTTGCCGATCAGGTTGCTGATGTCGGAGCCCTTGCAGGACCATTGCGTGCCGATCGCCTCGCCGTCCGCCGAGACGGAGACCACCGCCACCGAGCGCAAACGGCCCTCGCGGGCCAGCGCCAGCTGATCCTGCAACACGGCGATGATCGACGCGGTGTCCTCGTCCGCGACCGCGGGCGCGATATGCGCCGGGAACGGCACGACCGAACTCGTCATCGTCTGCTCTCGCTTCATCTCGCCGAACCCCTCGGTAACATCCCTGGGCTCCGGCGTGCGCATCAGCTTTGTGCAGAGTGTGGCAGCTTGTCCGTGTCCTGCGATGTCTTGGAGGCGTGTGGCGGTGATGCAACGGTTTCGGTGCGTTCCGGCGGCCAAAGGCTGCGGGCCGTTCCGGCCGCAGGGGCGCGATGCGCGTGGCTCCACGGAGCGTTGCGGGGGCGCCCCGCACGGGGCACCCCCGGAGATGTCCGCCTTCAGGCTGCCTTGCGGCCCTTGCGCTCACGCTCGGCCATGGCGCCGGGCTGGCCCAGGCCGATCGCCTTGGCGAGGGCGGAGCGCTGCTCGGCGTAGCTCGGGGCGACCATCGGGTAGTCGGCCGGAAGGCCGTAGCGGTCCCGGTAGCTGCGCGGATCGAGGCCGTGGCTGGTCAGGTGACGCTTCAGCGTCTTGTAGGTCTTGCCGTCGATGAAGCTGACGATCCCGTCCTGCCGGACCGACTTGCGGATCTGGGCCGCGCTCGGCTTCTCGATATCGGCCTGGGGCGCCGCCCCGGTCTCCGGCGTCAGGGTCCCGGCGACGAGCCCGCTGATCGCGCCGTGCACCCGCGCGATCAGGGCCGGCAGCTCCGAGGCCGGAACCGGATTGTTCGACACGTAGGCGGCGACGATGTCGCCCGCCAGCTCGATGAAATTCGAGTTGGGCCCTGTGGTTTCCTCTGTCACTGCAAGATTCCTGATGTGCCCCTCACGAGGGATCTGCTACTTTTGAGCGCTGAATGCAAGTTACAAAAGCGTTTGGCGCGGGGCATCCTGCGGATGACTGGCGTGCGCGCGGCGGACAGCTGGAAGGTAGATCTGGCAATCGGCGATGGAGAACTTTCTTGCGCGGCCCGGCGAAGCCTATCGACTGCGGTAGTGTTTCCACTCTGCGGAACGACCAGAAGGCGAGTCTCGCGGCTTCGGAGCTTGCGCGTCTCTGTCGGCCGGGGGCTGCATTGTCTTCTGCGGTGACGCGGCGGCCGGGGCGTGGCATGGCGCGGCCATGCTGATGCTCGTGCTTCTCATCGCCCTGCTGGCCGTCGTGGTCGTGATGATCGTCCTCCGGCGGTGGACCGGGCGCCTCGCTTCGCTCGCGACGCTGCTGGCCGGAGCGATCGCGGTTCTGTGGCTCGCCGAGGTCGGACTGCTTCCGGGCACCCAGGGGCCGCTGACGGCGCAACGCCCCCTCGTTCCGGGGCTCGACCGGTAACGGTCCGGTAAGCGTGCCGGCGCGAGCATGGGCCATGCCCACGCTCTCCGCCCCGCGCCTGCTCACGTTCCTGGTGTCGGCCGTGTTGATCGGCCTTGCCGTCGCCAGCCTGTACACGCGCATCCCCATGGTCGGTAAAACGGTCGTGGCGCACCGGCAATGGTTCTTCATCGGTGCCTACGTCCTGCTCGCCCTTGGGGTCACCACACGCAGCCTGTAGGCGAGCGAGCCGTCGGCCTCGCGATCGCCGGCTGCGCCGAGGAGACCGGAATGACCCTGAGGACCACCTTCCTCGTGCAGCCGTTCGAGCTGCATCGGAAACGCCTGCGGCCCGCCCGTCAGGAGCCCGCCCAGAGCGAGTTCGGCGCCCTCAAGAAGGCGGAGGCGCTGGCCGCCCGCATGCCGGGCGCGGCGGCCCTCAAGATCGTCGCGGACGACGAGACCGGAGAACTGGAAGGCGTCACGATCCTCGGCCAGTTCGGGGAGGTTCCGGAAGATTTTGCCGAGACTCTTCTGGGGAACTGATCCCGGCCGCGTCTCGGGATGCGACACGGAGGACCGCGCAGTGCGGCCCGCGGGAAACTACGTAGAAACACCGGCGGTCGATACCTGCGCGCTTCCGCGCTCGCTGAGCCCGCATCCGTGCCCCGCTATTTCATCGATCTCCACGACGGCGCCAACCTGATTCGCGATCGGGACGGCTTCGATCTGCCCGATCTTGCCGCGGCGCGGGCGAAGGCGGTTCGATTGCTGACCCGGGTCGCGCAGGGGCTGACCGATCCGGTGCAGCGGCAGGACTACGTCATCGCCGTGCGCGACGAGCAGGGCGCGGTCCGCCTGCGGCTGCGCCTCTCCTACGATGTTGAAACCGGCTGACGGCGCGCCCTCCGGCGCGGTGTCGGAGGCCGGCACGGGTCCAAGACAGGGGCATCACATGCGACGTTCGACAGGTCCGGCCCGTGCCCTCGCGGCAGCGCTCATGCTTCTCGGCTCGGCCGGATGGGCGACGGCGCAGACCGCACCGCCCCCGCCGGCGGGCACGGCTTCGGCCACGGCCGACAACGCCGTGATGCTGACGGTCTTCCTGCGCCACGACCAATCGCGCCCGCTGGCGGACCTGAACGCGCAGCTCGCCCGGCAGGGATTCTACAAGGCCTTCCCGCCTCCGGGCATCGAGGTCGTCTCCTGGACCGTCGTCATGGGGATCGGGCAGATCATCGTGCTGCGGCTGCCCGCATCCCGCCTGCGCGAGGTCAACCGCGTCCTCGAGGACACGGCCTGGGGCGCGTATCGCACCGAGTTCTACCCGACCTACGATTATAAGGCCGTGGGCCTCGGGGAGCACGAGAAGGCGCGCTGAGCGCCTCCCCGCCCGCAGGTCCGGCGGCGCCGCTCAGACGAAATGCGCCGGCAGGGACAGGCCCTGCGCGTACAGGGTCAGCGCGATGGCGCCACCCGCCAGGGTGAGCGCCAGTGTGATGCGGTTGGTCCAGCTCATCGTCGATCTCCCTCCGGCTCGCGACTGTCTTCGCGGTATGGGGAAGAGATAAGCCCAAGCTTTCGCGGCGGGCGTGCTCCGCGGCACATCGGGGTGCGGCCGCCTCAGGCCGGGGCTCCGCGTCCGGTATCCGTCGGCCCGAGAATCAGCGCTTCGTCCCACAGGCACGGATGGCCGAGCCGCTTGGCCGTGTACATCGCCGCGTCGGCCCGCTCCGCCAGGGCCTGCGCCCGCGTGGCGTGCAGGGGTGCGCAGGCCACGCCGATCGCGGCGCCCACGCGGATCGGGGATCCCGCACCGAGATCGTAGGGGGCGGCGAGGCGCGCCTGGAGGTGCAGGGCGAAGCCGAGCGCCGGCGCCGGCGCCGCGTCGCCCAGGAGGATGGTGAACTCGTCGCCCCCGAGCCGCGCGGCGATGTCTACCGCCCCCAACCCCTCCCGGAGGCGCTCGGCCAGCTGCCGCAGGAGCGCGTCGCCCATGGCGTGACCGTGACGGTCGTTGACCGGCTTGAAGCCGTCGAGGTCGATGGACAGCAAGGCGCAGGGCACGCCGTCGCGGCGCGCCAGGGCCCGGTCGAGCCGGGCCGCGAACAGGTAGCGGTTCGGCAATCCGGTCAGCGGGTCGTGGTGGGCCATGTAGCGCAGGAGCGACTCCGTCCGGCGGCGCTCGGTCACGTCCTCCCACAGGGCGGTCCAGCCGCCGCCGGCCTGCGGGTGCAGCGTGCGCGCGATCTGGCGCCCGTCCGGAAGCGTCTGCACCACCGCATCGGTCGTGCCCCGGGCGCGGAGCCGCCGGCACGCCGCCCAGAGCCCGTTCGGATCCCGGTCGGACGGGAGGGGCCCGGCCGCGCTCGCGGCATCGACCTCCCGAGCATGCAGGCCGGGCCGGATCCGGTTCGCGGCCGACCCGAAGAGGCGCCGGAACCCGTCGCTCATGAACAGCAGCCGGTCGGCGGCATCGAACACGCACAGGCCGTGCGGCAGGGAATCCAGGGCCCGGACCAGACCGGGTCCGAGGGTGCGTCCGCGGCCGAGGCCGTCCTGGCGCCGGCCACGGACAGCCCGAGGATAGCGCCGCGCCAGCTTCATCGCCGCCCTGCCCACCCGCGCCGTCATGGCCATTCCCCCGAAGCAACCGACCACGTCGCGCGGCCGCCGGATCGAGCCGGCTCGGAAATTAATCCCTTGTCCTCATAGAATGGGATTCCTTTCGCCAACCTTGACGAAATCAATTCGCGTTCAACGATCCTTGGCGCAGTCGCACCATCCGGAAGTTGAGACGGTCGCGTGGATGCGCCTCAAGACTGTCCAGAGCCCGGACGAGGTCCCGGCGCGCGGATGCCGGCCGTCGGCCAAGCCGGTTTCCGCGTCCGCCCGGCGGCGCAGGCCGGGCGGGTCGATCCGGCCGCCGCGCGATCCGCGCGGCGGCGCGATCACGGCGCGATCACGGGGCGTCGTGCACGCCGTGATGGCCGTCGAGGACGGTGTCGCTGGTCGGGACCGTCTCGGCCACCGCCTGGGCGCGGCGGATATCCGGGGCGGTCGCCTCCGCCACGAAGGCCGCCACGGCCTCGGTCAGAGGCAGGGTGCGGGTCTGCTGGCTGCCGAGCCGCCGGATCGAGACCGTCCGCTCCTCCGCCTCGCGCTTCCCGAGGGCGAGCAGGACCGGCACCTTGGCCAGCGAGTGCTCGCGGACCTTGTAGTTGATCTTCTCGTTGCGGAGATCCGCCTCGACCCGCAGGCCAGCCCGCTCCAGGGTGCGGATGACGTCCCGGGCGTAGGCGTCGGCCTCGCCGGTGATCGTCGCCACCACCACCTGCACGGGCGCCAGCCAGAGCGGGAAATGCCCGGCGAAATGCTCGATCAGGATGCCGGTGAAGCGCTCCATCGAGCCGCAGATCGCCCGGTGGACCATGACGGGCGGCTTCCTTGCGCCGTCGGCGTCGATGTAGAAGGCGCCGAACCGCTCGGGCAGGTTGAAGTCCACCTGCGTGGTCCCGCATTGCCAGTCGCGGCCGATGGCGTCGCGGAGCACGTACTCGAATTTGGGCCCGTAGAACGCGCCCTCCCCCGGGTTCACCGCGGTCTTGATCCGGCCGGCCGACTGCTCCTCGATCTGGGCCAGAACCCGGGTCATCACCTCCTCGGCATGGTCCCAGAGGGCGTCGGAGCCGACGCGCTTCTCGGGCCGGGTCGAGAGCTTCACGACGATCTGGTCGAAGCCGAAATCCGCGTAGGTCGAGAGGATCAGGTCGTTGATCTTCAGGCACTCGTCGGCGAGCTGGTCCTCGGTGCAGAAGACGTGGGCGTCGTCCTGCGTGAAGCCGCGCACGCGCATCAGCCCGTGCATGGCGCCCGACGGCTCGTAGCGGTGCACGATCCCGAACTCGGCCATGCGCAGGGGCAGGTCGCGGTAGGATTTCAGGCCGTGCTTGAAGATCTGCACGTGGCCCGGGCAGTTCATCGGCTTGAGGGCGAACCAGCGCTTGTCCTCGGCCTCCTCGCCGGCCGACTGCGCGGCGAACATGTTCTCCCGGTACCAGCCCCAGTGGCCGGAGGTCTCCCACAGGGCCTTGTCGAGGATCTGCGGGGCGTTCACCTCGGCGTAGTCGCCGCGCAGGCGGCGGCGCATGTAGGCGATCAGCTCCTGGAAGATCGTCCAGCCCTTGGCGTGCCAGAAGACGACGCCCGGCCCCTCCTCCTGGAAGTGGAACAGGTCCATCTCGCGGCCGAGGCGGCGGTGGTCGCGGCGCTCGGCCTCCTCCAGCCGGTGCAGGTAATCGTCGAGGTCGGCCTGGCTCGCCCAGGCCGTCCCGTAGATGCGGGTCAGCATCGGGTTGTTCGAATCGCCCCGCCAGTAGGCGCCCGCGACCTTCATCAGCTTGAAGGCGGTGCCGACCTTGGCGGTCGAGGTCATGTGCGGGCCGCGGCAGAGGTCGAACCACTCGCCCTGCCGGTAGATCTTCAGATCCTCGCCCGGCGGGATCGCGTCGACCAGCTCGACCTTGAAGCCCTCGCCCTTGCCGGCGAACAAGGCGCGCACGTCCTCGCGCGTCCAGACTTCCTTGGTGAAGGGAGCATCGCGCGCGATGATCTCGCGCATCTTCGCCTCGATCTTCGGGAAGTCCTCGGGCGTGAACGGGGTCTCGCGATGGAAGTCGTAGTAGAAGCCGTTCTCGATCACCGGGCCGATCGTGACCTGCGTCTCCGGCCAGAGCGCCTGCACCGCCTCGGCGAGCACGTGGGCGCAATCGTGTCGGATCAGCTCCAGGCTGCGCGGGTCGGTGCGGTCGAGGAACTCGATGCGGGCGTCGCCCGCGATCGGGTCGTCGAGGTCGGCGACCGTGCCGTCGAGCGCCATGGCGACGGTGCGCTTGGCCAGCGACTTGGCGATGCCCTCGACCACGGCGCGGCCGGTGGTGCCGGCGGCGATCTCCCGGGTGTTGCCATCGGGGAAGGTGAGGATCGGCATGGTTCGAGCGTCTCCGGGCTCAGTCCTGCATACGCGGCAGGTAAGCAATTTCGGGGGAGCGGCCGTGTAGACCGATTTCTCGGGCGAGGGAACAACGGCGCGGCGCAACTCCACGCATCCCTGGCCCCCGTCCGCCGTTCCGGTGCGCCTGATCGTCCCCGCGCGGCCGCGCTGGAGGGCGGGACGCGAGCACAGGGAATTCGGGTCCCCTCTCCCGCACGGGAGAGGGGACCGGCGCAGGTGTCCCGACCGGAGCAGCCTCCGGAGCCGGGTCCCGCTGCGCGGCCCTGAAATGACGCGCGTCCCACGAATGCCGGAGACGGGGCTGGAAGACGGCCCCGTCCGGCGACATGCTGGCGCGGCGCCTCCCCCCGTACGGACGGGCGGGCGGCCGGACACCCGGAACAGGGACACCCGCATGGCCGCGCGCCTCGCCCTTCTCGGCCTCGGCGCGATGGGGCATCCCATCGCCCGCAACCTCGCGGCCAAGCGGGACTCCGACGCCGAGACGCTCGTCGCGATCGATTGCGATCCGCGGCGCCTCGCCGGTCTCGACGCGCCGGGGCTCGTCGCCACGACCGATCCCGGCCAGGCCGCCGGCGCCGACGTGCTGTTCCTGTGTCTGCCGGACGGCGACGCGGTCGAGGCGGCGCTCTTCGGCACCGGCGCCTTGGCGGAGCGCCTCGCCCCCGGGGCAGTCGTGGTCGACCTCAGCACCATCGCCCACGCCAAGGCCCTGGCGATCGGCCGCGCCGTGGCGGCGACCGGGCGCGCCTTCGTCGATGCGCCGGTCTCCGGGGCGCCGGCCGGTGCCGAGGCCGGGACGCTCACCGTGATGTGCGGCGGCGAGGCCGGGGCGGTGGCGCGGGTGCGCCCGCTGCTGGCGCGGATCGGCACGACCATCCTCGCTATGGGGCCGGCCGGGTCCGGCCAGCTCACCAAGACGATCAACAACGTGCTCTACGACATCAACATCGCGGCGCTCGCCGAGGTGCTGCCGATGGCCGTCGCCCTGGGGCTCGACCCGGATCAGGTCGCCCAGGTGGTCACCACGGGCACGAGCCGGAGCTACGCGGCGCAGTTTTTCGTGCCGCGCATCCTCCAGGGCCGCTTCGACGAGGGTTATCCGATGGGGGCGGCCTACAAGGACCTCGTCGCCGCGGCGGCGATCGCCGCGGAGAACGGCTTCCCGATGCCGGTCACCGCGGCCGCCACCGTCACCTACCAGACCGCCCTGCGCCAGGGACACGGCGACCGGGACAAGGGCGCCATGGTCCTGCCGTTCGAGGCGCTGCTCGGGGTCCGGGTGCGGTCGCGGTCCTAGGGGATCGCCCCGGCGGAGCGGCCGCGAAGGAGGGCTTCAGGGATCGCGCGCCGGGCCGGAGGCCTCCTTCGCGGCCTTCGCCGCGCTCCGGCACCGCGGGACGCGGGCGCGGATGCAAGGCATCCCGCGGGATCAGGGCAGTTCCAGCACGTCCTTGAGGGGGACCACCGCCAGCACCGCACCCGACGCGTCGGCGATCTCGAAGGACTGGCCGGCCAGCACCGCGCCGTCCACGCGCTGGATCTCCAGGAGCCCGCGGGCGGAGCGCTTCGCC
>NZ_BACT01000647.1:0-4024 GCF_000333255.1 Methylobacterium sp. B1
GCCGATCGGCGGCGTCCCGGGCCGTGACGTGGCCTGTCCGGTCCAGCCGGGGGGCAGCGCCTCGGCCAGCCGGTCCGGGGTGCGGGCGGCGCCCTCCCGGTAGAGGCTTTCGCCGGTCAGGGGTCAGGGCGCGGTCCGAGACCGTGACGGTCCCGTCCGCGAGGTTCGCCACCAGCGGGGCGGTGGCGGCCAGCGCGTCCCCGAGATCCGGCGGGGCGCCGTCGGCGAGGCGGGTGCGGTCGATGACCGGTTCCCGGAACAGGCGCGGGCGCAGGGCGGCGAGCACCCGCTCCCGGGTCGCGGTGTCCGGCAGATGCCCGGTGAGGAGTACGGAATCGGCGGTCCGGCGGATCGCCACCCGGTAGGGCGAGAGCGGCCGCGCCGTGAGCGCCACCGGCCCGGCCGCCACGCCGGCGGGCCGGCCGTCGCGCATCAGCGCCTCGGCGTCCGGGAGCGCCTGCCCGTCGATGGCGTCGCCGGTCACCGAGACCGCCCCGTCCTGGAAGACCACGCGGCCGGACTGGATCAGCTCGGCGAGCTTGAACGCGAAGGCGATGAGGCCCTTCGGGTCGATGGCGGGGTCGAGGCCCCGGGCCGCCAGGAGCCGGTCCTCCACGGCGCCGCCGGCCGCCGCCTCGGTGGCTGCGCGCAGGGCGGCCTCGCGGTCTGCGGCCGAGGGAGTGAAGCCGTCGAGGACGACGCCCCGGCCGGATTTCTCCACGGCGAACCGGTACGCGGCCACCTTGGGCGGCAGGATCTCGATCCGCCCGATGCTGAAGCCCTCCGGCGGGTCCGAGAGCGCCGCCCGCAGGGCCTCGTAGGCCGGCACGTCCAGGGCCTCGCCCGAGAGGCTGAGCACGGTGTCGCTGAGGGCGGCCCGCCCGCCCTTGGCGAGGCCCGAGAGCCGGGCCGCCAGGAACGCGGCCGCGCTGGCGAAGTCCGGCGGCGCCCCCCGGGCGGCCCGGGCGGTGTCGTCGAGGCCTGTGCCGGGATGGAGGGCGCCGGTGATCCGCGCCTCCAGGGCCCGCCGGCCGATCTCCACCGGGCGGCTGCCCTCCAGGGCGATCCGGTTCGGGCCGGTGCGGATCGCCGCCCACTGGAAGGGCGCGGCGGTCTCCACGATGCCGACCTCGGAGACGATGCGGCGGGGGCCGTCCAGGGCCGCGAGGCGGGACAGCACGGTGGCCCGTTCGGCGACGTCCGGCGCCTCGCCGGCGGCCACGAGGTCGCGGCCGCTGGCCTCCAGGCGCAGCCAGGGCTCGCCGGTGGCGGTGGCCGTGCCGGACGCCACCGCCGCCCCCTCGGCCTCGAGCCCCTCGGCGATCCGCGGGGCGGCGTAGAGCGTCGCACTCGCCCAGATCAGCGCGAGGGCCGGCAGGCCGGCGAGCCAGCCGGCGCTGCGCAAGCCTGAGGCGAGGGTTTCGGGCAACGGTACGATCGCAGGTCGGGGCGCAGGTCCGGGCGGATCCGCCGCCGAGACCACACCGCCTTTCCGGCAGCATGAAGGCCGACGGTGCTCTTTCCGCGCCTGCGGCGGGCGTTCCGCGTCGGTGCGCCGCCGGAACCGGCCTCACGCCCCTCTGTTTCTCGGCAACAAATCTGTCCGGCTTTGTCTTCGTCCGCCGGCCTGCGGAGCGTGCCATGCGGTCCATCCTCGCCGCCCTGCTGCTGCCGATCGCCATCCCGGCTTCGGCGCAGAGCCTGTCGGCCACCGCGACGGTGCCGAGTTCGGCCTCGCCGGAGCCGATCACGCCCATCGCCAATCCCGGCCAGCTCAGCCTCGGCGGCGGCACCACCACCGGCCCTTTCCCGACCGTCTCGGCGCAGACCGGCGGCTTGGTGAATGCCGGCCAGCTCAGCTTCGGCAGCGCGGGCGGCGGCGGCCGCATCGGCGCCTCGGGCGGGCGGGCGGCTGGGCAATCGGCCGGGACTGCCATCGGCACATCGGCCGCGGGATCGACCGGTGCGGGCCAGCTCGGAACCTTGGGCTCGGCCGCGACCGGCGGCGCAGGCGTCTCCGGCTCCAGCCTCCGGACCGGGGGGACGATCGGCGCCAGCGGCCTGCGCAGCGGATTCAGCACCGCGTCGCGTTCGGGGCTGGGCACGTCACCGGGGAGCACCCTGTCGCTGACCAGCGGCACGATCGGTCTGGGTGGCGGGTCTGGCCTCTCCCTGGGCCTGGGATCCGGCGGCACGACCCGCACGGGGCAGACGACCGCCCTGACGGGCGCGGGCTCCCTCAACGGTCTCGGCAACGGCACCGCCACGGGGGTCGGCTCTGTCGGGACATCGGGAACGTTGTTCCCTGCGGCTGCGTCGGCCGGTCTCGCAGGCGGGACCGCCGACGCGGCCGCGATCGGAGCGTCCGGCACCACCCTGTCCAGCGTCGGGCCGTTCGGCGTGTTCGGGCTCGGGACCGGCGCGACCGTGAGCCCGGGCGCGGGCGCCTCGATTTCCGGAGCGGCCGGCGCGGGGGGCGTCGGAACGGGCGGGGCCGGGATCGTCGGGGCGAGCGGGCTCCGCGCGGACGACCCCGCACAAGCGGCCCGCATGCTCCCGTCCGGCGGAGGGGCGTTCGGCGGGGCCGGCATCGGCGGCGCGGCGGCCGCGCCGGTCCGGACCGGCGACCTCTGCGGCGATCCCCTGGCCGAAGCCTGCCTCGGCGGCGGCTTCTGAGCGCTTCCCGGGCCCGGAACCGGGCCGAACCGATGCCGTTCATCCTGTTCCGGCACCTGGGCCGGGACAGGAGGCAGAAATGAGTGTCATTCTGGGCCGTGTCTCTTTCGCGGCCGTTCTCGTTCTCGGCGTCTCGGGCGCAGCCCTGGCGCGCGATGCCGGCCCCAAGGCGCAGGGCGCCCATGGCGCGACAGGCCTGCACGGGATCGGTTTCAACGAGCCGAAATTTCGGTCGCACCTGCAGACCGGCAAGAATCAGCCCTATACGTGGCCGGTCAGCGACCGCTATCGCCCGGTCTCGCAGCCCTATTACGGTCGCGCTTACTGAGCCGCCCGGAGACCGCTCCGTCGAATGGATGAGTGGCGCCGCATCGGCCCCCGCGTCACACAGGGGCCGGACCGGGGCCCGTCATCGGGATTGGCGGGCACAGGCGCGGCTTTCCGTGCCGTGCCGGCTTCCAAGCCTGGAGAGTGTGATGCATCCGCTGACCCGGCTCGTCGTCGCAGGCCCCATCGTCGCTCCCCTCGTCGCCGCCTCCCTGCCGGGACGTGCCGGCGAGTTCGCGACGACGGCTCCGGTTCCCGGCATGGCCCTGACGCAGCCCGATCCGGGGATGGCCAACGGCGCTCCCGCTCCCGTCCTCCCGGCCCAGCCCGCACCGGTCGCGGCGGCGCCGGCGCCGGCACCCGTCCAGGCCGACCCGACCGGGGGGCGCCGACGTCCCCCGGGGCTGGGGAGCGGATTTTCATCCCTCGAAGGACGGCTTCCGAACCAGCGCACCGGTCTGCGACACCCGCACGTGGTGCGCGACATCTGCATCGGCTGCTGATCGTGACTGCAAGACCCGCGTCGCCCCGGCTATTGCAGGGATCGCGAGCGGGAATGCGCCTGGATCCAGCGCGGTGAGAGGATGTCACCGGCCTCGGTGATGATCCACGGCCGGGCGTCGTCGGACGCGATCGCCTCGAGCGCAACCGCGAGGGCTTCGCGCAGCGTCGCGAACGGGCGCCCCTCCGCGGAACGACCGGTCGCGCGTGCGGGCCAGATGGTGAGTTCGGCCCTTTTGTCGAGATCGGAGGGCGTCATCGGCGCATCCGTGATGCTTGGCATGGTGTGTGGGTCTACCGGGCCTGTGTGACGGGCATCTGGCGCCGGAGGCCGCCGATCCGGGTGCGCCCGTGCGGCTGCGACGAACCATCCGGCGCCCGGATCAGAAATTAAATGATGCGCGCGTCCAAGTTATATTTGAGAACCGGCCAATGGAAGTTTAGTTCATTTGCATCGAATGCATGGGCATTTAATTGTCGCCCTGCTCAGGCCCCCGGGAAATCCCGGGGACTTTGCAAA
>NZ_BACT01000646.1:0-190 GCF_000333255.1 Methylobacterium sp. B1
CCCGCCCAGGACCAGGAATTCGTGCTGGCCCATTGCGACAGCCTCCAGGCGACGGGCTTCGTCGAGCACCTGAAGCTCCCCCACTACGTCGACTTCCAGGCCGAGCTGGAGCTGGTCCGGCGCCTGCGCGCCGAGTTCGAGCGCAAGACCGAGACCGTCGAGATGCAGGAGGCCGCCGAATGAGCGCGAC
>NZ_BACT01000645.1:0-210 GCF_000333255.1 Methylobacterium sp. B1
CAATCGCGAGTGCAAGCCTGAAGAGTTCGCTGATTTCCGGCTTTCGTATCCCCGGATAAGATCGGCAATCGCTACGCGTGGGCCGGATGGTCCGCGGGATTCACCGGTGAGCGGATCGTGCCCCGCGGGGTGGTGTAGCTTCGGCGGCGTGGCCGCAGCGAACTCCGGCTAAGCCGGGCTGATCACTCTGCCATGGCTGGCAACGTGATG
>NZ_BACT01000644.1:0-301 GCF_000333255.1 Methylobacterium sp. B1
CGCCCGGTGCCACTTGGTCGGGCTCGCATCCGCCATGGACTGGACCTGCTGGTCCTCCGGCGAGAGCGGTCCGCCGTGACGGCGTAGAAGCAGATGTTGAAGGCGAGGGAGCGCAGGGCGAGCATCGGATACCGTGTCGTAGCGGCCTCCTGTAGCGCGCCCGCGTGTCCGCGGCCAAGGGCGACGTCGCCGGGAGCCGTCAGGCATCCTCGGAGAGGTCGGCCTCGCGGATGCGCCCGGCGCCGCGCCCCGCGACCAGCCAGTAGACCAAGCCCGCACTCGCGCCGACCACGAACAGGAT
>NZ_BACT01000643.1:0-3473 GCF_000333255.1 Methylobacterium sp. B1
CGAGGGCCTGTGCCGGGCCACGGCCGACCTCTACATGCTGGCGAGCCGCACCCCGGAGGGCATCTACCCCTTCGCCGGCATCCCCTGGTACTCCACGGTGTTCGGCCGCGACGGCATCATCACGGCGATGATGGCGCTCTGGATCGACCCGAAATTCGCCCGGGGCGTGCTGCGCTACCTCGCCTCGACGCAGGCCAAGGCGGTCGATCCGGCCGCCGACGCCCAGCCCGGCAAGGTGCTGCACGAGACCCGGCGCGGCGAGATGGCGATGCTCGGCGAGGTGCCGTTCCGGCACTATTACGGCACCATCGACGGCACCCCGCTCTTCGTGATGCTGGCCTGGGAGTACTACGCCGTCACGGGCGATCTCGACACCGTTCGGGCGATCTGGCCCGCGCTGGAACTCGCCCTGGAATGGATGGACCGTTACGGCGACCGGGACGGCGACGGCTTCGTCGAGTACGCCCGCGACACCGACAAGGGCCTGGAGAATCAGGGCTGGAAGGACAGCCACGATTCGATCTTCCACACCGACGGTCACCTGGCCAAGGGCCCGATCGCCCTCTGCGAGGTGCAGGGCTACGTCTACGCGGCCAAGAACGGAATGGCGAAGCTCTCGGCTCTGCTGGGGCACGACCCGATGGCCGAGCGTCTCACGCAGGAAGCCGTGGCGCTTCGCGAGAACTTCGATGCGGCGTTCTGGAACGAGGAAATCGGCACCTACGCCCTGGCCCTGGACGGCGCGAAGAAGCAATGCGCGGTGCGCTCGTCCAACGCGGGCCACGCCCTGTTCACCGGCATCGCCAAGCCGGAGAGGGCGTCACGGGTCGCCGAGACCCTGCTCGGCAAGGACGGCTTCAACGGCTGGGGGGTGCGCACCATCGCCAAGGGCGAGGCGCGCTACAATCCGATGTCCTACCACAACGGCTCGATCTGGCCGCACGACAACGCGCTGATCGCGATGGGTCTGGCGCGCTACGACCGCAAGCACGAGGCCGCCCGCATCTTCCAGGGCATGTTCGACACCTCGCTCTACCAGGACCAGAAGCGCCTGCCGGAACTGTTCTGCGGCTTCATGCGCCGCAAGCAGCGCGGGCCGGTCTCCTATCCGGTGGCCTGCAGCCCGCAGGCCTGGGCGGCGGCGGCGCCCTTCGCCTTCCTGGCGGCCTGCCTCGGTCTCGAACTCGACCACGAGCGCAACCGCGTCCGGCTCAAGAACCCGATCCTCCCGGCGTTCCTCGACGGTGTGACGCTCTACAACGTCAAGCTCGGCGGTTCGCGCCTGGATCTCCGCTTTCAGCGCTACGACGACGATGTCACCGTCTCGGTGCAGCGTCGCCACGGCGACGTGCAGGTGGTGGTGACCAAGTAGGGCCGGGCCCACGGGAGTTCCGGGGCGGCCCGCTTCGGGGTAAGCGGGCCGCGCGGCACGTCACGCCGCCGAGGACGGGTTCATGCCGGCTGATCATCACGCCCCCGACGCGGCCCTGCGCCTCGCACAGGCCCTGATCCGGTGCCCGTCCGTGACCCCGGAGGATCGGGGCGCCCTCGACGTTGTCGCCGACGCGCTCCGGCCTGCCGGCTTCGCCGTCGAGCGGCCGGTCTTCTCGGAGCCCGGCTATCCCGACACGCCGAATCTCTACGCGCGCATCGGACGGGACGGTCCCTGCCTCGTCTTCGCCGGCCATACCGATGTCGTTCCGGAGGGCGAGGGCGCGTGGCGCCACGGACCCTACGCGGGTGAGGTGGCCGACGGGATGCTGTACGGCCGGGGCGCCGCCGACATGAAGGGCGGCATCGCCTGCATGCTCGCCGCGACGCTGGCCTTCCTGCAGCGCCGCGGCGCGGACCTTCCGGGCTCCATCGCGTTCCTGATCACCGGCGACGAGGAGGGCCCCGCGGTCAACGGCACCGTGAAGCTGCTCGATTGGGCGCGCGCCCGCGGCGAGCGCTTCGACCATTGCGTGCTCGGCGAGCCGACCAATCCCGGCCGGCTCGGGGAGATGATCAAGATCGGCCGGCGGGGCTCGCTCACCGGCAAGCTCACCGTCGTCGGCCGGCAGGGCCACGTCGCCTATCCGCATAAGGCCGAGAATCCGATCCCAGGTCTGCTGCGTCTCGCCTCCGCGCTGGTGGCCGGGCCGCTCGACAGCGGAACCGCCCATTTCGACGCCTCGAACCTGGAATTCACCACGATCGACGTGGGCAACCCGGCCAGCAACGTGATCCCCGCCACCGCCCGGGCGACGTTCAACGTGCGCTTCAACGACGACTGGACGGCCGAGAGCCTCGGTGCCGAGATCCGCCGTCGGCTGGAGCAGGCGGCCGGCAACGCGGTACGCTTCACTCTGGATCTCCAGCCCTCAAACGCGCCGGCCTTCCTGACCCGGCCGGACAGCTTCGTTAATCTGGTCTCCGCGGCGATCCGGGCGGAGACCGGGCTGACGCCGGTTCTGTCGACCACAGGGGGCACGTCGGATGCCCGCTTCATCAAGGATGCCTGCCCGGTGATCGAGTTCGGCCTCGTGGGCGAGACCATGCATCAGACCGACGAGTGTGTGGCGGTCGCCGATCTGGAGCGGCTGACCGCGATCTACGCGCGGGTGCTGGAGGCTTACTTTTCCTGAAGCGCCTCGAAGAAGCCCTCCGGGACGCCGCGAACCTGATAGGATCGGGAGTCCGGAGGGCTGATCCCGCTTCTCTGCACCATGCTCAAGCGTTGGCGGCCCTGATGCCGCGACAAACCCACATGTTCCGTGCCCGTGGGCGGCACAGGATGCGATAGCTGCCGGTCCGAAAGCGGCGACTCTTAGATCCGAGACGATCCCCAACGGCGATGTAGATCTGCCTCAGACGCTGGACATGCGGATCGTCCAGACGAAGTTCGATACTGCGCCTGACCAGCGCGGCGGCGGATGCGCGGTCCGTCAGGTCCGCCGGGAGCAGCGCCGGGCCCAGGATGACCCGGCCGACCTCAATGAGCAGCGTCTCGTTCTCGTCGCCGCTCCGCTCCGCGAGGCGTTCCAGATCAAACAGGGTCCGTATGCCGAGCGGCCACAGGCGAATGATCTTGTCACGGCCGACAGAACAACAGAGTTGCGCCTGCGCGACCCAATCCATGATCTGATAGACGCCGTACGGTGTCTCGACGAAGAGCATCAGGGGATTGGCCGCGGCCAGATTTTGCGTCGAGTGAATGTGGTGATCTTCGAGGCGCGATCGGATGTCGCTGTCGATTCCGTCGATGATTTCGACCGGCGTGATCTTGAAGGCCTGGAAGACCTCGTTCTCCTCCTGCTTAAAGTTCTTGAGCTGATCACGCTGGATGATGAATCGCAGCGCGACGTCCGGCATGATGCCGGCCACGAAACATGTGGTGACGACGACAGCTGCGGCGGCTGACGCGGCCCCCGAGACATCGGTTTTCAACAGCGGATTAATTAGATCGGAGCCGATCTTTAAAACTGAGATGC
>NZ_BACT01000642.1:0-1568 GCF_000333255.1 Methylobacterium sp. B1
ACCCTGCCGCTTGAATTGCAGGGCCTGACCACCACGGTGACGACGCCGGAGATCTATGCGCTGGGCACGATGACCACCGCCGTCTCGGCCCTGGTGATCGGGACGGCGCTCGGCCTGACCCTGTGGCTGCAGAAGCGCCGGGCGCGGCGGGCCATGGCGGGGTTGCGGTAGGGCGCTTACCCGCTCACCCTGGAGGCCGTCGAGTCGACGAGGTTCGCGGGTGTGGCCAGCTGGTTCCGTTGCGATCGCGATCCTCGCTTACGGCCGCGGCAATACGGTTCTGATCGAAATCGAGACGCCTGCCGGACGGCTGGAGGCTGTCGGCGAACTGGAGCAGATCGGCCGAACCTTGTATTTTCGTCGCGCCCACATCCAGGGGCTGCACAAGGGTGCCCTTGGGCGAGCGGGGCTGAACGCGATCGGCGCGGAGATCCTGAGAGAGGCTGAAGTCGATGCGGTCGTCATTGAAGGAGGCGCTCGAACGACAGGAGCGGGACCGAAACGGGGGCGCCGGCCACCACCCTTCCGGTATCCCCGTTGAACTCGTGCTTCAGATTTCGGCCTCGAACGATCAGCCCGTCGACCTCGTGAAGGCCCTGATGGCATTCGGCCTGGACTTGCACGAGGCGCACGACATCGTCGATCGCTTGGCGAGCGGAGAAAAGGTCGCGACCACCCTATACCTGACCGCCGAGGGTGAATCGCCTTTCGCATTGAGCCGCTTCGGTGTGAGGGTTGGCGCCCCCCAGCCGGTCGACGCGGCTTCCATCCCTGTGGATGTGCTGAACGCGATCGATGCGTGGCGCCTGTCCGAGCCGGAGCGTCCCACCCGGGATGAGGCGATCGGCATCATCCTCCGCCGCGGCCTCGCGGCCGCGTAGGGGCTCCACCGCAACGTTGCCAACCCACCCCCATCCGTGTATGCGCAGCCCGCGCCCCCGAGACACCCTTGGAGGCAGGGGCGCGTCGGGAAGGGCTTGGCCGTCCGCACAGGGCGGCCTTTTCGCGTTCCGGCTCCAGCAATTCGTAAGGATCACGCCATGAGCGCAGTCAAGACGCTTGAGGCCGTGGCACGCGACCGGGTCGGCAAGGGGGCCGCCCGGGCCGTTCGTCGCCAGGGCCAGATTCCCGCCGTCATCTACGGCGGTGGCCAGCCGCCGCAATCCATCGCGGTCGATCTCATCCGCACCCGCACCCTGATCTACGCGGGCGGCTTCAAGACGACGCTGTTCGAGATCAACGCTGGCGGCAAGAAGATCCGCGCGATCCCGCGCGACTTCCAGCTCGACCCGGTCTCCGGCGTGCCGCTGCACGTCGACTTCCTCCGCGTCGTCTCGGGCCAGACCGTCACCGTCGAGGTGCCGGTGCACTTCGTCAACGAGGACGCGGCCCCCGGCATCAAGAAGCTCGGCGGCACCCTCAACATCGTGGCCCACACGCTCGCCCTCGACGTCGCCCCGGATCAGATCCCGGATGCGATCGAGGTCGACCTGACCGGCCGCGCGATCGGCGACGTGATCCACGTCTCCGACATCAAGATCCCGGCCGGCACCTACACCGGTGAGGCG
>NZ_BACT01000641.1:0-1113 GCF_000333255.1 Methylobacterium sp. B1
CCTTCAGCAGCCCCATCCGCACGTCCGGCAGCCCGTCCGACCCGGCGGTGGCGAGGGCCATCGCGTTCGGGTCCTCGGGTTCGGCCGCCTCCGCGTCCTTCATCCAGAAAGCGAACAGCCCGAAGGGGTCGTCGCTCAGTGTGAAGTCCGCGCTCTTCGGGTCATCGGTCCTTAACTGATCCACGCCAAGACTCCTGCCTGCCGCGTCAAGGGCCTGAGGGGGCACCGACATCGGCATGTTCGGTCGAGCGGAAAGCCCGTCGTGAGTCAGGTGTAATGCGGCGATGCGCGTGTAAAGGGCCAAGCCGGCGGGCGCGCATCTGCGCGTCCGTGTCGGTCGTGTCGGTGGCGATGGCCCTGTGCGGCTGCAGCCAGCCTCTGCTGATCTTCCGGGGCGATCCCCCGGCGGCGCCGCGCGTGGTCGAGGAGCCCACCGTCACCGGCAGCATCGAGAAGCGGCCTGTGAGCTTCGGGGACGACCTCGCCGAGGAGGATTGGCGCCGGGCGCGTGCCGCCCTGGGCGTCGCCCTGGATCCGCAGGGCAACGGGCGGCCCGTGAAATGGGACAATCCGGAGACCGGGCTTCACGGGTCGGTCAACCCGACCGGCCTGCCCTATGTCTCGGACGACCTGATCTGCCGCAACTTCCTGGCCTCGGTGATCGGACCGGCCCGCAGCCGCTTCGTCCGCGGCACCGGCTGCAAGCTCTCGGGCGGCCCATGGACGCTGAAGCGCGTCCGGAGCGCGAGCGGCGCCGGCCGCTCCTGAACGAGGCCGCCGCGCCCGGCGGCCTCAGCCAAGTCATTCAGCCGGCGAGGTTTCTCAGTAGGGGTGGCCGTAATACGGCCGCACGCGCAACCGCGGCTGCGCCGCCGGCGGGGCGGCGTAGCGGGCCGCGGCCTCCGGATCGTAAGTCCGGATGTAAGGGTCGAGGGCTGGGTCGCGGTAATTGCCGTTGTTGACCCCGGCCGAACGATCGTTGCCGCTCAGCGCCGCGTAAGGCGAGAGGCCGCTGCCGNTGTCGCCGCCCACACCGCCACCGCCGGCCCAGGGCAAGGCCATCCCCGGAGTGGCGGCGAGTAGCATCNGCGCGAGGGGCACCGTCAGCGTCTT
>NZ_BACT01000640.1:0-2808 GCF_000333255.1 Methylobacterium sp. B1
CGTCAGACCGTTCCGAGGGGCGCCCGGTACGGGTTGCTCTCGAAGACGCCGGGGAGGGCGGCGTTGCTCTTGAAGGTCGTCAGCGTCCCACGGATGAACGACCACAGGCCGGGGTCGCCCAGATACGCGGAGACGGGCAGGCGGGTCATGGCCGCGCCGAGCCCCAGCGATACAACCAGCGTCGCCGCCACGAGTCCCGGCAGGATCCGCAGGGTCCGCGCGATGGCGTAGTCGCGGATGCCGCGGCGGTCGCAGCTCATGGTGACGAGGAAACCCGACACGGCGAAGAAGCCGTTCACCGCGTGCTCCCCGAGCGTGTAGCCGGTCAGACGGGCGAGAGGCTCGTCGCCGGCCGCGCCGGTCGCGACGCTGAACGCGTGGGACACGACGACCGCCAGGGCCAGCATCAGCCGCAGGCCGGTGAAGCCGTTGCGCTGGGCTTCGAGTGCGGCCGCGATCGTCGAGGCGCTCATTTGGTCAGGCCCTCTTGGGCCAGGGCTTCGCGGCCGCGCAGGAAGGCGAGGGCGCCCGCGGCCGAGCCGCCGTAGCGCTCCAAGCCCGACCGGCGCAGAACCAGCGCCGACAGCAGCGCCTTCGGGACGTTGGTCATCAGGGTGGCGCGGCTCGGGTCGGGAAGGCCGTACTTGCGGCTGACATAGGCGCGCGACCAAGCCTGATGCCAGCGCGATCGGAACACGCGGCCCGGCTCCGGCGCCGAGGACCGGCCGCGACCGTGCAGCGCTTCGGCACCGTGGACGTGGATCAGCGCTCGGCCGCGATCGGCGACGCGCCGGCAGAGATCATCGTCCTCATAGAACAGGAAGATGTTCTCGTCGAAGCCGCCGAGATCCAGGAACAGGGCGCGCGGCATCATCAGGCAGGCCCCGGAGAGGAACGGTGCGCAGGCATCGCCCTGGGGCAGCGCGGGCCGGCCGCCGGGATTGGCGAGATAGGGCGCCAGCAGCGAGCGTGCCTGGAAGAAGAAGCGCCCATCGGGTTCGACGAGGCGCGGGGCCAGAAGGCCCGCATCGGGCCACATCCGGGCGGCCTCCAGCAGGGCATCCACCGCCCCCGGACGCAGGACCACGTCCGGGTTGACGATCAGGATGTGCTCCGCCGTCTCGGCGGCCCGGACGCCCCGGTTGTTGGCGCGGCCGTAGCCCTCGTTGCGGGCGTTGCGGATCACCTGCGCGCCGGCGGCTTCCGCGACCGCCGCGGAAGCGTCGCGGCTGGCATTGTCGACCACGATCGCCGGGACGTGCTGACCGGCGAGCGCGGCGAGGCAGCCGGGCAGCACCGCGGCGCTGTCGTGGGCGACGACGATCGCGACGAGGCTCGGCACCGCGCGGCCGGTCCGCGGCCGGTCTAAACGGACCTCAGGCCTTCTTCTCGGGCAGGTTGAGGCGGATGTGCAGCTCGCGCAGCTGCTTCGGGGTCGCCTCCGAGGGCGCGCCCATCATCAGGTCCTCGGCGCGCTGGTTCATCGGGAACAGCACCACCTCACGGATGTTCGGCTCGTTGCACAGGAGCATGACGATGCGGTCCACACCCGGCGCGATGCCGCCGTGCGGCGGGGCGCCCATGCGGAGCGCATTCAGCATGCCGCCGAACTTCTGCTCCAGCACCTCGTGGCCGTAGCCGGCGATGGCGAAGGCCTTCTCCATCACGTCCGGACGATGGTTGCGGATCGCGCCCGAGGACAGCTCCACGCCGTTGCAGACGATGTCGTACTGGAAGGCCTTGATCCCGAGGATCCGCTTGGTGTTCGCGCCGTTCTCATCCTCGCTGGCGAGGGCGTCGAGGTCGAGCGCCAGGAACTCCTCGCGGTCGATGTTCGGCATCGAGAACGGGTTGTGGGAGAAGTCGATCCGCTTCTCCTCCTCGCTCCACTCGTACATCGGGAAGTCGGTGATCCAGCAGAACGCGTACTGGTCCTTGTCGCAGAGGCCCAGCTCGTCGCCGATGCGGATGCGCGCCTTGCCGGCAAGGCCGGCAGCCTTGGCCTCGGGACCGGCGGAGAAGAAGACCGCGTCGCCGGCCTTCGCGCCCGCCCGCTCGGCGATCAGCGCCTGAACCTCGGCCGGGATGAACTTGGCGATCGGCCCCTTGCCGGAGAGCTGGCCGTTCTCCTCCTCGAACACGACGTAGCCGAGGCCCGGCGCACCCTCGGAGCGGGCCCAGTCGTTGAGCCTGTCGAAGAACGAGCGCGACTGCGCCGCCGCGCCAGTCGCCGGAATCGCCCGGACCGCGCCGCCGGAGGCGATCACGCCCTTGAACGCCTTGAACGCCACGTCATCGCGGGCGAACAGGTCGGTGACGTCGGCGATGATCAGCGGGTTGCGCAGGTCCGGCTTGTCGACACCGTATTTCAGCATCGAATCCGCGTAGGTGATGCGCGGGAATTCCTTCGTGACGCGCTTGCCGTCGGCGAACTCCTCGAACACCCCGCGCAGGACCGGCTCCACCGCCTGGAACACGTCCTCCTGGGTAACGAAGCTCATCTCGATGTCGAGCTGGTAGAACTCGCCCGGCGAGCGGTCGGCGCGGGCGTCCTCGTCGCGGAAGCAGGGCGCGATCTGGAAATAGCGGTCGAAGCCCGCGATCATCGTCAGCTGCTTGAACTGCTGCGGCGCCTGCGGGAGGGCGTAAAACTTGCCGGGATGGACCCGCGACGGCACGAGGTAGTCGCGGGCGCCCTCGGGCGAGGAGGCGGTCAGGATCGGGGTCTGGAACTCGAAGAAGCCGCCGTCGCGCATCCGGCGGCGGAGCGAATCGATGATCGCGCCACGCTTCATGATGTTCGCGTGG
>NZ_BACT01000639.1:0-2131 GCF_000333255.1 Methylobacterium sp. B1
GCTCGGTCCCGGGGGACCTCTAGAGTCGGACCGATATCGCCCAGGCCCAGCACGGCCGTGCCGTTGGAGAGCACCGCCACGAGGTTCTGGCGGATCGTGAGGGTCGCGGCCTCCTGGGGATCGTCGTGAATCGCCATGCAGGCGGCGGCGACGCCCGGGGAATAGGCCAGGGCGAGGTCGCGCTGGTTGCCCAGCGGCTTGGTTGCCTGGATCTCCAGCTTCCCGGGCTTGGGCAGGCGGTGGTAGACGAGCGCCCCGGCCTTGAGGTCCTCGGACATGTTATCGGCCATCGCCCACGCTCCCGCTCACCTTTTTCACCGAGGACGACGCGGTCGCGCCTCGCACGGGCTCGCGTCTTGACCGGTCTGTTGCACCGGCTGCGCAGGGGGCGCAACCCGCACAACGAGACGCGGCTCCACCTCGCCAAACTGGCGAGGACCTACGGCTTCTCCATAGGCGCCTATTCGTATGGGCGTCCAAAAGTCCGCTTCCCGGAGAGCGGGCGGCGGCTGACGATCGGCCGGTATTGTTCCATCGCCGACAAGGTCGAGATCCTTCTCGGCGGCGACCACCGGCTCGACTGGGCGTCGACCTATCCATTTGCGGCCATGCGCGGGCTGTTCCCGGATGCCCGGGCGCCCGAGGATTACCATGCCTCCAGGGGCGACGTGGTGATCGGGCACGATGTCTGGCTCGGGTCCGGCTGCATGATCCTGTCCGGCGTCACGGTCGGGCACGGGGCCGTGGTGGCGGCAAGGGCCGTCGTGACGCGCGACGTGCCGCCCTACGCCATCGTGGCGGGCAACCCGGCGCGGGTGGTGCGGCACCGGTTCGACGCGGCCACGGTGGCGGCGCTCGTGGCGGCGGCGTGGTGGGATAGGCCGCACGACACGGTCACCCGGCTGGTGCCGCTGCTGCAGAGCGGCCGGATCGCGGATCTGCTCGCGGCGTTGCGCGTCAGCGCGGATTCCCGTACCGGCGGGGCCCAAATCGACGACGACCCGAGACCTGGACGATGACCGACACGCCTCCCGACCGCCTCGCCGCCAACCCCAACAGCCCGTTCTACGACGAGAAGGCGCTGGAGCGCGGAGTCGGTGTCCGATTCAAAGGGGTCGAGAAGACCAACGTCGAGGAATATTGCGTGAGCGAGGGCTGGGTCCGGCTCTCGGCCGGCAAGACCCTCGACCGGGCCGGCAACCCGATGACCGTGAAGCTGAAGGGTACGGTGGAGCCTTATTTCCGGGACCCGTCCGCGGAGGCCTGATCACCCTTCCTGGCAAGAGCGCCCTGGAAGTTGCGCACGGCCTCTGCGACGAGAACCCGAAGTCGCTCCGGGGAGCGCGGTCCGTCGATGATGAGGCTTGCGAGAATATCGGTGCGGCGGGACCGTTGCTTGGCAGTGCGCGGGTGGTTCGACACGCGCAGGTGCCACGGGCCATCGGGCCGCTTCAGATACAGGCTGTCGCCGCGTTCGTTCCGGGCGACGACCGTGAAGCCGTTGGCCTCCAGCATCCGCGCCGCGAGGGCCAGCGCCTTCAACGGCGAGAGAGGCCCGTCGGCGCTCACGATCCGGCGGGCTCGATCGTGCCGAGGCGACGCCGCCCCAGCGCCCGCACCTTGAGCGCCAGGGCCGGCCGCTCGATTCCGTACCAAGACACGGCGGCGACCGGTACGGTCAGGGCGAGGGCGGGGGCCAGCAATGCGGCTCCCGAGACGTCCGGCCACAGGGCATGCAGGCTCTGCTGGATCGGCCAGCCGTAGAGATAGATCCCGTAGGACAGGTCGGCCGGCGGATCGAACGGTCCACGCGCCAACGGGCCGAGGGCGAGCCAGACCACGCCGTAAGCCTCGGCCAGGAACAGCAGGGCCGAATAGGCCGGTGTCCGCGCGAGGACGAACGCGCCGAAGGCCAGGCAGGCGAGGGCGGCGGCCGAGACCCGCAGGCGGGCGCGCCACAGATAGAGCCCGGCCCCGGCCGCGAAGATCATCGGCAGGCGCAGTGCCGTCTCGGTGCCCTTGGGCAGGTCGAGGCCCCGCAGGGCGCCCATGACGACCAGCGCCAGCGCCAGGCCCATGACAATGATCAGGGCCGACCAGCGCCGCCGGAGCAGACCGCACAGGGCGGCGA
>NZ_BACT01000638.1:0-14078 GCF_000333255.1 Methylobacterium sp. B1
GTCGCTTTCTCCGACAGGACGAGCTGACCGGCCGCTATATCGAGACCTCCGAGGACAACTTCACCAAGTCGCTCCTGGTCTCGTGCTACTCGTTCACCGCCGTGGCCCAGCGTGCCGAGAAGATCATGCGCCCGGGCGGCTCCCTCGTGACGCTGACCTATTACGGCGCCGAGAAGTGGATGCCGCATTACAACGTGATGGGCGTGGCCAAGGCGGCCCTGGAGGCGTCGGTGCGCTACCTCGCGGCCGATCTCGGCCCGAAGAACATCCGGGTCAACGCGATCTCGGCGGGCCCGATCAAGACTCTCGCTGCCTCCGGGATCGGCGATTTCCGCTACATCCTGAAGTGGAACGAGTACAACGCGCCCCTGCGCCGGACCGTGACGATCGGGGAGGTCGGCGAGACCGCGTCCTACCTCGTCTCCGACATGGCGGCGGGCATGACCGGCGAGATCCTCCACGTGGATGCCGGCTACCACGTCGTCGGCATGAAGAATCCCGAGGCCCCGGACCTCACCCTCGACAAGGATTGAGGCGCGCTCCGTCACCGCACGCGCCGCGCGCGGCCAGACGGCTTTTCGCACGATCCGATCGGATCGGGGTCAATCCTCATCCGCGTCGGCGAAGTCCCCCGAGAGCTTGAGCCCGTCGATCCAGGTCTCGCCGTCGCGCTTGATGACGGTGCGCGGCCGGACGCGCCCGTGCTCCGCGATCCCCGCCGCCAGCCGCTCCGAATGGGTCGCGAGCCAGACCTGGGTGCGTTCTGCGGCCCGCGCGATCAGCCGCGCCAGCGGATCCATGAGATCGGGATGCAGGCTGGTCTCGGGCTCGTTCAGGGCGATGAACGGCGGCAAGCGGTATCCGAGCAGGGCGCCCGCGAGGGCGAGGTAGCGCAGGGTGCCGTCCGACAGTTCCGGCGGATCGAAGATCCGGACGGGGAAGTCGGGAAAGCGCAGGCCGAAGCTGGCGTGACGGCCCGGCTCGGGGATGACGAGCCCCGCACCCGGGAAGGCGGCGTCGACGGCCTCGTCGATCTCGGCGGTGTCCTGCCGGATATGCGCCAGGGTGGCGAAGACGGCGGCGAGGTCCGAGCCGTCCGAGGCCAGCGTCGGCGTCGTCACCGCGAGGCAGGGCCGGCGTAGGGGCGAATTCGCATCCGTCCGGAAATCGTGGTGGAAGCGCCATCCCGCCAAGGCGAGGCGGACCAGGGCGATCTCGGGAAGCCCTGTGGCGTCGAGGAGGCTGCCCAGCGCGGTCTCGGTCGCCAGCAGATCCCCGCCGAGGGAGCGTTTGGCGCCCGCCTCGTCGCGGACGAAGCCGCTGCGCCCGTCGCGATCGAGGAGTACGGCCGTGCGGCCGCGGGTGCGGACCGTCAGGCGCTCGGCCTTCACCTGCGGCTCCTTCCGAAAGGCCGCGCCGAAAATCGAGTCGCCGGCCTGCTGCACCAGCCCGACCTCCACCGTGTATTGGAAGTCCTGGCCGGTGCCGTCGTGGCGCAGGGTGGCCGACAGGCAGATCCGCGCGGCCTCGCCCTGCCGACGGCGACCCGCCCACAGGGCCGAGTCCATCCCGCCCTCCGCGGCGAGATCGCGGGTGAGCGTACCCCGGGCCGCCGCCTGTAGGAGCTCGAGCGAGCGGTACAGGTTGGTCTTGCCCGTGCCGTTGCCCCCGACGAAGACCGACAGCCGATCGACCGGGAAGCTGATCCGCCGCAGCGAGCGGTAGCCCGAGACCGCGATTTCCCGAACCACCAGCATCTCGGGCCTCCCCCCGTCAGTCGGGCACCGTGAGATCCGCGATGCCCTTCGAGGCCTCCGGGAATCGCGGATCCATGGCCTCCAGTGTATCGGCCACGGTCCGGGCAATCACGTAGTTGCGGAACCACTTGTGGTTGGCCGGCACCACCAGCCAGGGCGCATGGGGCGTCGAGCAGCGGCCGAGGGCGTCCGCGAAGGCCTGCTGGTAGGCGTCCCAGGACTTCCGCTCGACCAGATCGGCGGGATCGAATTTCCAGCGCTTCTCCGGATCGGCGATCCGGGCCTCCAGGCGCTTCTTCTGCTCGGCCCGGGAGATGTGCAGGAAGAACTTGATCACGGTTGTGCCGGACTCGGTGAGCAGGCGCTCGAAGTCGTTGATGCGGCCGTAGCGGCTCTGCCACACCGCATCCGGAACGAGGCCCTTCACCCGCACCACCAGCACGTCCTCGTAGTGGCTGCGGTTGAACACCCCGATCATGCCGCGTCCCGGCACGCGGGCGTGGTAGCGCCACAAGAAGTCGTGATCGAGTTCCTCGCTTGAGGGCACCTTGAACGAGGCCACGGTGCAGCCCTGGGGGTTCACGCCCTGCAGGACCGAGCGGATCGTCCCGTCCTTGCCGCCGGTATCGATCGCCTGGAACACCAGCAGCAGGCTGCGGGCGCGTTCGGCATAGAGGCGCTCCTGGAGGGCGACGATGCGCGCCCGCTCCCCGGCCAGGGCCTCCTTCGCCCAGGCCTTATCCAGGCCGCCATCGGCGTCGGCCTCCACCGCGGAGAGGTCGAAGGCCGCGCCCGGCTCCACCGTGACGATGCCCGGGGCGGCGAGGATGGGGATCTGGCGGTGGCCGTCCAGGGCGGCCGGGATTGTCCCGGCGATCGTGTCCGCGGAACCCGCCCAGCGGGCCGTCGACGGGCGGGGCGGCCGGGGCGATCCATGCAGGTCTGCCTCACCTGTCACGTCATCGGGACGTTTGTGGCCGCGATGATGCTTGCCGTGCTTCTTGGACATGGGGCAGGACCTGTATCCGGATATTGCCGACCGACGGCGAGAACGGCCGGCGATCCAGGCCGTTCCGGATTCCTGCGCAGGACGGGGTTGAGACGGTTGGGTACGATCTACTTCATCCGGCACGGCCAGACCGCCTGGAACGCCGAGGGACGCCTCCAGGGCGGGCGCGACACGGACCTCAACGCCCAGGGCGAGGCGCAGGCGGCGGCCGTCGCGGAACGCCTCGCCGCGGCGGCGGGGGCGACGCTGGCGGAGGCCGACTTCGTCGCGAGCCCGCTCAAGCGCACCCGGCGCACCATGGAGATCCTCCGGACGGCCCTCGGCCTGCCGCCGGCGGCGTACCGGACCGATCCGCGCCTGCGCGAGATCGGTTTCGGCAGCTGGGAGGGCTCCACCTGGGCGGAGATCCGCCGCCGCGACCCGGCGGGGGCGGCCGGCCGCGACCGGGACCGCTGGCATTACCGTCCGCCCGGCCTCGGCGCCGAGAGCTACGCCGCCCTGGTCGAGCGCGTCGGCCCGATGATCGCGGCCCTGGAGCGGGATACGGTGGTCGTCGCCCATGGCGGCGTGGCACGGGCGGCCCTCGTCGCCCTCGGTCATCTCGACATCTACGCCGCGCCCCGCCTCGGAATCCGGCAGGGCGAGGTCCTGATCCTCGAGCCCGGTGGCTGGCGCTGGGCTTGATCCCGTGCGCCTGCGCAGTGCAAGGCCGCCTCGATAACGGCATGATCGGCAGGCTATAGGGCGGCGGCCAGGACAGGCGCCGGCTCGAGCGGCCGGCCAGCGGAGCAGCGGATGAGCGACCTCGCCGAAAAGACCCGGCCCGGCCCGGTGGCCGGGGAGCGCGACCGTCCCGGGGACGCGGCGATCCTGCGCGGCGACCGCCGGCCCGACCTGATCCGCGACGAGGTCCTGGCCGAGATCTTCCTGCACGCCGCCGAGACCCGGCCCGACCATCCCTGCCTCGTCGACGGCGCCCGCGTGGCGGCCGGCGGCGTCCACCCGCACCTGACCTACGCGGAGGTCGCCGCCCGGGCCGGCCGGATCGCCGCCGGCCTCGCCCATCGCGGCATCGGCCCCGGCGACGTCGTCGGCCTGTGGATGGCCCGCGGCCCGGACCTCCTCGTGACGCAGATCGGCATCACGATGTCGGGGGCGGCGTGGCTGCCCTTCGACGCCGAGGCGCCGGCCGACCGAGTCGGCGTGTGCCTCACCGATGCGAGCGCGAAGGCGCTGCTGGTCTCGCCGGCGCTGGCGGCCGCGGCGCCCGACGGGACGCCCGCCCTGACGCCCGCCGATCTCGACGCGGGGACGCCCGCCGATGCGCCCGAGCCGGACCCGCGCGCCGCCGGACTGACGCCCGAGCATCCCGCCTACCTGATCTACACCTCGGGCTCGACCGGCGTGCCCAAGGGCATCGTCATCAGCCACGCCAACATCTGCCACTTCCTCCGGTCGGGGAACGCCCTCTACGGGATGCGCGCCGACGACGTGGTGTTCCAGGGGGCCTCGGTGGCCTTCGATCTCTCGATGGAGGAGATCTGGGTCCCGTACCTCGTGGGTGCGACCCTGTTCGTGGCGAGCCCGGCCATGATGGGCGACCTGGAATCGCTGCCGGGCATCCTGGAGGCGGAGGGGATCACGGTGCTCGACACCGTGCCGACGCTGCTGGCGATGATCTCCGGCGACCTGCCGCGGGTCCGCCTCGTCCTGCTCGGCGGCGAGGCGCTGCCCGAGCCGCTGATCGCCCGCTGGGCGACGGGCGGGCGCCAGCTGTTCAACACCTACGGGCCCACGGAGGCCACCGTGGTGGCGACCGCCGCCGAGATGCGGCCCGGCGAGCCGGTGACCATCGGCGGCCCGATCCCGAACTATTCCGTCTATGTCGCCGGCGAGGACCTCGCCCTGCTCGGCCGCGACCAGCAGGGCGAGCTGCTGATCGGCGGCCCCGGCGTGGCGCGGGGCTACCTCGCCCGTCCGGAGCTGACGGCGGAGAAGTTCATCGCCAACCCCTTCGCGTCCGACGGGACCGATCCGGTGCTCTACCGCTCGGGCGACGCGGTCTCCCTCGATGCCGAGGGCCGGATCGTGTTCCACGGCCGGATCGACGATCAGGTGAAGATCCGCGGCTTCCGCGTGGAGCTGGGCGAGATCGAGTCCCGGATCCGGGCGGTGCCCGACATCAACCAGGCCGCCGTCGTGCTCCGGCAGGACGACGGCGTCGACCGCCTCGTCGCCTTCCTGATCCCGGAGCGCGGCCGCGCCATCGACGCCGCGGCCCTGCGCCGGACGCTTGCCGGGCAGATGCCGCCCTACATGGTGCCCGGCCATTTCGAGGTGGCCGAGTCGCTCCCGCGCCTGACCTCCGGCAAGGTCGACCGCAAGGCGCTGAAGATCGCCCCGCTGACGGTGGTGGCCGCCGACGGCGAGCAGGAGCCCCCCGCCAACGAGACCGAGGCGGCCCTCGTCGCGGCTGCCAAGCAGGTCTTCGGCAACCAGCCGATCGCCCTCGAGGGCGATTTCTTCGCCGATCTCGGCGGGCATTCCCTGCTCGCCGCCCGCTTCGTCTCGGCGGTGCGCGAGAACCCGCCGCTCGCCGGCATCACCCTGCCGGACGTCTATGCCCTGCGCACGATGCGGGCCATGGCGGACGCGCTGATCGCCCGCACGGGCGGGATGGGCGCCGGGGCCGCGACCCGTGACCTGAGCTTCGAACCGCCGCCGCTGCTGCGCCGGGCGCTGTGCGGCCTCGCGCAACTCGTCGCGCTGCCCTTCGTCATCGCCCTGGCCACTGCGCAATGGCTCGGCATGTTCGTGACCTACCTGCTGCTCACCGGCGGCGGTCTCAGCTTCTTCGCCGAACTCGGGGTGCTGCTCCTCGTCTATGTGGCGATCAACGGCGTGACCGCAGTGGCCGCGGTGGCCGGCAAGTGGCTCATCCTCGGCCGGACCAAGCCGGGCCGCTATCCGCTCTGGGGCGCCTACTATTACCGCTGGTGGCTCGCGCAGCGGTTGGCCCCGCTGGTCCACGTGAAGTGGCTCCAGGGTTCGCCGGCCATCGCCATCTACCTGCGGCTGATGGGCGCCCGGATCGGGCGTGACACCCTGATCTCCGACATCGAGATCGGCGCGCCCGACCTCCTGTCCATCGGAGACGGCGCGTCGCTCGGCGGTCGCCTCGTCATCGCCAACGCCGAGATCGTCGGCAACGAGCTTGTCATCGGCCGGGTCGAGATCGGCGCGGATGCGGCGGTGGGAACCTCCTGCGTCATCAGCCACGACACGGTGATCGGGCCGCAGGCGGAGATCGCCGACCTGACCACGATCCCCGTGGGCTCGCGGGTCGGGGCGGCCGAGCGCTGGGACGGTTCACCCGGCCGCAAGGTCGGGATGGCCGACCCCTCGGACCTGCCCGCGCCCGCCGAGGCCTCCTTCGCGCGCCGCAGCGCCTTCATGGCGGCCTATGTCGTCCTGCTCGGCGCGATCCCCGCGGTCGGCCTGCTGCCGATCTTCCCGGCCTTCTTCATCTTCGACCAGATCTCGGATTCGTTCTCCGACATCACCGACGTCGACTACCACTGGTACCTGCCGATCCTCACCTGGCCCACGGCCATGCTGATGACCGCCGGCACGGTGCTGCTGATCGCCGGCATCCGCTGGATCGTGCTGCCGCGGACGCGCTCGGGCACCTACTCGGTCCATTCCCTGTTCTACCTGCGGAAATGGTCGCTGGCGCTCGCCGTCGAGGTGACCCTGGAGACGCTCTCGTCGCTGTTCGCGACCGTCTACATGCGGGCCTGGTACCGGCTGATGGGCGCCAATATGGGCCACGGCGCCGAGATCTCGACCAACCTCGCGGGCCGCTACGATCTCGCCGAGGTCGGCGCGAAGAACTTCGTCGCCGACGAGGTGGTGTACGGCGAGGAGGAGATCCGGCGCGGCTGGATGCACCTGGAGCCAACCCGCACCGGGGCGCGGGTCTTCGTCGGCAACGATGCCGTGGTGCCGCCGGGCGCCGTCATCCCCGACGACGTGCTCATCGGCATCAAGTCGAAGCCGCCCGAGAATGCCGCCATGAGCCCCGGCGAGACGTGGTTCGGTTCCCCGCCGATCCGGCTGCCGGCCCGCCAGAAGGTCGATCTCGGCTCGACCGCCCAGACCTACGAGCCCGGCGCTTGGCCGAAGATCCGGCGCGGCGTGTTCGAGGCCTTCGCGACCTCGTTCTCGCCGATGCTCTACATCACCCTCGCGATCACGGTGATCGACTGGTACTTCTACCCGGCCATCCTGGAGCAGGACTGGTGGGGACTGGCCTTCAGCTTCGTCGCGGCGAGCGTCGCCATCGCGCTGATCCAGTCGTCCGCCGTCATCGCGATGAAATGGCTGCTGATGGGCGTCTACAAGCCCGGCATGCAGCCGATGTGGTCGTGGTGGGCGATGCGCACCGAGGCGATCGCCGTGGCCTATTGGGGACTCGCCGGCAAGGTGCTGCTCGAGCATCTCCAGGGCACGCCCTTCCTGCCCTGGGTGCTGCGGCTGTTCGGGGTGAAGGTCGGCAAGGGGGTGTGCATGCTCACCACCGACATCACCGAGTTCGACTGCGTCACCATCGGCGACTACGCCACCATCAACCGGGTCTCGGCGCTGCAGACGCACCTGTACGAGGATCGGATCATGAAGATCGGCCGCGTCGTCGTCGGCCGGGGCGTCTCGGTGGGCGCGTTCTCGACCGTGCTGTACGATACGAAGGTCGGCGATTTCGCCCGCCTGCGTCCGCTCACCATCGTCATGAAGGGCGAGTCGATCCCCGCCAACACCGAGTGGGAGGGGGCGCCCGCGGTGCCGGTGATCCACCGCGCCTGACGGTGGCCCCGGTCAACGGATCTTGGCGGTGTACTAGCTCGTCTACGAGCGAGTGATGCCGCCAAGCTAACTTATTGTAATGTCTAGCCTGCGATCTTAGTATAGATTGAGATGCCGAGCCGTTCCCCCAGCAATGCCGGGATGGGACGGCGCCATCGTTCGAGCCGAGGATCGACAGTCGTCCGTGCAACTCGATCCCGCGACTCTGCTGGTCGTCAGCGCGGCGACGACCTTTCTGGTCGGCGTGTTGTTCATGGCCTCATGGCGGCAGGCTCCCGGATCCCGGACGCTCGCCCTCTGGGGCATGGCGCACCTCGTCGGGGCGGCCGGGTCGGCCGGCCTCGCGTTGCGCAATCAGATCCCCGACCTGATCTCGGTGGGCTTGGCCAACGCGGTGGTGCTGGCTGCCTACGGCCTCATCTGGAGCGGAGTCCGTACCTTCGAGCATCGCGAGCCACGGACGGGCGTCGCGATGGCGGGTGCCCTCGGATGGTGCGTCCTGTGTCTGATCCCGGCCTTCTATGCCGCGATCGAGGCCCGCATCCTCTACGCCTCGGCCGTGGCGGCCCTCTATTGCGGCGCTGCGACCGCGGAGATCTGGCGCGGTCGCGCCGAGCAACTCGCCTCCCGGATCGCGGCCGCGACCATTCTCGGCCTGCACAGCGCCTTCTACGTCCTGCGGATCCCCGCGACCGTCATGGCGCCGCCGCAGCCGGGCCTGAGCCCGCTCGCCTCTCCCTGGGTGGCGATCCTGTGCTTCGTCACTCTGATGTTCTCCATCGCCTCGGCCTTCACCTTCATGGCGCTGGTCAAGGAGCGGGCCGAGCGCGAGCAGCGAATCGCCGCCTCCACGGACGCCCTCACCGGGGTGCGCAACCGCCGGTCCTTCACCAGGGCCGCCGAGCGGGCGATGGCCGAGTATCCCGACGTCGCCCTGCTGCTGTTCGACCTCGACCGGTTCAAGGCGGTGAACGACCGTTACGGTCATGGGGTCGGCGATGCGGTCCTGATGGGCTTCTGCGCCATGGCGACGTCGCTCTTGCCCAAGGAGGCGCTGCTGGGCCGCCTGGGCGGCGAGGAATTCGCCTGTCTGCTGCCGGACGTCTCGCCCGCCGAGGCCCTGGGTCGGGCCGAGGAACTGCGCCGGACCTTCGCGCAGCTTCACGTCCCCGAATTGCCGGGCCTCAGCGTCAGCGTCAGCATCGGGATCGCGCAGGCCCGGCCCGGGGTCGCGTTCGATGCGCTGATGCAGCGGGCCGATGCGGCGCTCTACGCCGCCAAGGAGGGTGGGCGCGACCGGGTCGCCGTGGCGGAATCGGTCGCGGTCCGCGCCGCCTGAAGCGCGGCCGGGTCGCTCACGCCAGGGCGCGGGCCGCCTCGGAGACCTTCCGCACCGACGTGTCGACGACGGCCGCCGAGGCCGCGATCTCCGCCATGGCGGCGTGAACGGCCGCGACGCTCTGCGCGGCGGCCTGCATGTTCTCGGTCATGTCGCGGGTCACCGTCGCCTGTTCGGTCACGGCTGACGACACGCTCAGCGAGAGCGCACTCAGCTGTTCGATCGTCCCACCGATCCCGTCGATCGCCGCGACCGCCCGCGCGGTCTCGGCCTGCACGGCGGCGATCTGGGTGCCGATCTCTCCGGTCGCCTTTGCGGTCTGCCCGGCGAGGGCCTTCACCTCGGCGGCCACCACGGCGAAGCCCCTGCCGGCCGCCCCGGCCCGGGCCGCCTCGATGGTGGCATTCAGCGCCAGCAGATTCGTCTGGTCGGCGATGGAACGGATCAGGCTCACCGCCGCTCCGATCCGGTCGGCGGCGCCGGTGAGGCCCACGACGATCGCAGCCGCCTCCTCGGCGCGGGAGACGACTAGGTCGACGGACGATTTCGCCTGCAGCGCGTGACGGCTCAATTCCTCGATGGAAGCGGCGAATTCCTCCGAACCGGCCGCGACCGCTTCGACATTCTGGGTGGTCTGGCTCGACGCTTCCGCTGTGTCGTCGGCCTGCCGGACGACCCGGCTCATGGACTCGCGGATCGCCGCGATATCGGCATCGATGGCGCGCTGGCTCTCGGCCCGGCGCTGCCGATCCTCGACCTGCCGGGTCACGTCGGTGGCGAACTTGACCACCGCGCAGGGCTTACCGTCGGTGTCGAGGATCGGGTTGTAGGCACCGAAGATCCAGACCGTGCGGCCGCCCTTTCCGATCCGCCGGAACTCGCCGGCCTGATACTCGCCGTTGCCGAGGGCGGTCCAGAACGCGGCATAATCCGCGCTCGCCGCCTCGGCCGGCGGCAGGAACATCCGGTGATGCCGCCCGCGGATTTCCTCGAGGGTGTAGCCCAGGGTGGCCAGGAAGTTCGCGTTGGCGTCCACGATCGTGCCGTCGAGGGCAAAGCTGATCGTCGCCTGCGAGCGGTCGAGGGCCGCGATCTGGCCGGCGTAGAGCGCGTTGCGTGCGCGCTCCGCGGTGATGTCGGTGGCGAGCTTGACCACCTTGATCGGCTTGCCGCGTCGATCGAGGATCGGATTGTAAGACCCCTGGATCCAGACAATCCGGCCGGACTTGGTCAGGCGGGGGAAGGCGCGGGTCTCGTGCCGGCCGGCGCGCAGCCCGTCCCAGAAGGCGGCATAGTCCGAACCCGACCGCTCGGATTCCGGCACGAACAGGCTGTGATGCCGGCCCCGAACCTCTTCGAGGGTGTAATCGACGAGCGCGAGGAAGATCGCGTTGGCATCGGTGACCATGCCGTCGAGATCGAATTCCACGCGGGCCATCGTCCGATCGATGGCCGCGAGCAGGGCGTTGTCGCGAGAACCAAATATCGCCATTTGAAAACGTCCCTGTCTGTTTTTATTTATGAATTATATTGATCTCACAGCGATTCATTTGATCGCAGGCGCGCCGTTTCGTCTGTGTTAAAGCCTAGCTTAGAGTATTGCAAATCTGTTTCACATTGGTCAATCGGCTTGTCGGCGCCTTAAAGATGGCGGACCATTTGGTAATTTTATTTGTTTCGGTCGTTATTCATGTGTATTCGGATCGAGAAATGCCGCAAATGGCTCATTCGATCGGATTTCGGGCCATCGTGCGCTGAGGTACTCAGCCGGATGGCGCGGCTCGCGGTCTGCGCTAGGACGGGGCGAACGTCGACGGGCCGATCCAAGTCGGTCGAGGCGACTGTCGGCACGGCACTGACTGGAGGTCGGACATGGACGAAGACACCCGGATCGATCGCCTGGAGATCCGCCTGACCGAGCAGGACGCGACGATCGAGGACCTGAACCGCACCGTGACCGAGCAATGGCGCGTCATCGACCGGTTGGTGCGGCAGCTGGACATGCTGCGGGAGCAGGTCGAGGAGGCGGCCGCCCGGGCGGCGCCGCGGGGGCTGGAGCCGCCGCCGCCCCATTACTGACGGAGGGAGCCGGCGCGCCGGGGTGCGACGCGCCGGCCCGCGCGTCAGAAGTTCGCCTGCGTGACGAACTTGGTGACCAGGTAGGCGTCGAGCGCCTCCGGGCCGCCCTCGCTGCCGTAGCCCGAATCCTTGACGCCGCCGAACGGCGTCTCCGGCAGGGCGAGGCCGTGGTGGTTGATCGAGATCATGCCGCTCTCGACCGCGTTCGACACCCGCGCCGCCCGCTCGGCGGAGCGGGTATAGGCGTAGGCCGCGAGCCCGTAGGGCAGACGGTTGGCCTCGGCGAGCGCCTCGCCGTCGTCGGAGAACCGGTTGATCATCGCCAGGGGCCCGAAGGGCTCCTCGTTCATGATCCGGGCGGTCAGCGGCACCTCGGTAAACACCGTCGGCTCGAAGAAGTTACCCTGGTTGCCGATGCGCTTGCCGCCGGCGCGCAGCGTCGCGCCGCTCGACTCGGCGTCCGCCGCCAGCGCCGTGACGGCGTCGAGGCGCCGCCCGTGGACCAGCGGTCCCATCTTGGTCTCGGGATCGAGCCCGTCGCCGACCTTCACGGCCTTGGCGAAATTGGTGAAGCCCTCGACGAAGCGGTCGAAGACCGAATCGTGCACGAGGAAGCGAGTCGGCGAGACGCAGACCTGGCCGGCGTTGCGGAACTTCGAGGGGGCCAGGACGGCGACCGCCTTCTCCACGTCGGCGTCGCCGAACACGATCGCGGGGGCGTGGCCGCCGAGCTCCATCGTGGCCCGCTTCATGTGCGCGCCGGCGAGTGCCGCGAGCTTCTTGCCGACCACGGTCGAGCCGGTGAACGAGATCTTCCGGATCACGGGATGCGGGATCAGGTAGGCCGAAATGGTCTCCGGGTCGCCGTAGACCAGCGAGAGCGCGTCCCCCGGGATGCCGGCATCCAGGAAGGCGCGAACCAGGGCGGCGCAGCTCGCCGGCGTGTCCTCGGGACCTTTGAGGATCACCGTGCAGCCGGTGCAGAGCGCCGCCGAGATCTTGCGGACCGCCTGGTTGATCGGGAAGTTCCAGGGGGTGAAGCAGGCCACCGGGCCGACCGGCTCGCGCACCGCCACCTGCAGCACGCCGTCGGCGCGGGCCGGGATGACGCGGCCGTAGGCGCGCTTACCCTCCTCGGCGAACCAATCGATGATGTCGGCCGCCGCCAGGGTCTCGACCCGCGACTCGGCGAGCGGCTTGCCCTGCTCCAGGGTCATGGTCCGGGCGATCTCGTCGACCCGCGCGCGCAGGAGGTCGGCGGCTTTCCGCATCACCTTGGCGCGCTCGAAGGGCGCGACGCTGCGCCAGGCCGGGAAAGCGCGGGACGCGGCCGCCAGGGCCTCGTCGAGATCCGCCGTGGTGGCGACGGCGCACCGGCCGATCGTCTCACCCGAAGCCGGGTTCAGGACTCCCAGGGTCTCCCGGTCGGCACCCGCGCGCCAGCGCCCGGCGATGTGAAGCTCGGTATCCGGATACATCGGTCGATTCCCGCTCGGCCGCACCATCGGCCGCAGGCGGACTGTGCCGATGTGGCGCGCCCGGGCAATCCCCGCGGCGGCATAGCTGGAACCGTCTGTATTCAGGCGGCGGCGCGGGCGGGCTCCGGTGCCTGGACAAGGGTCGCGGTCCCGTGGCGGGCGCGGAGGGTCGCGCCTTTCGGGACCACCTGCCATCCCTCGCGACAGCCATCGATCGGCTCCGACACCACCACGATGCCCCCCGGCCCCTCGCGGAAATACAGGCTCGGCGGCCGGCCATCGCAGGCCCAGCGGTAGGCGGTGAGCGTCTCGCCATCCGTAAGCAGCGCGGTGAAGCGCAGCGGCTCGCTGACGCTGGCGGCTTCCATCAGCTCGCGCACGGTCTTGAGCGTCCGCGCCATCGCGCCGACGGGATCCTCCTCGAGGCCGTTGGCGAGTGCCAGCAGGAAAATCGCCTCCGAATCCGTGCTGCCCCGACGGTGGTCGTAATAGGTATCCGGGATCAGCGCTTCGAGCCGCCGCTTGATCCGGTGGTAGCCGCCGATCTGACCGTTATGCATGAACAGATGCCGGCCGTAGACGAACGGGTGGCAATTCGCCCGGGCCGTGGCGGTCCCGGTCGACGCACGCACATGCGCGAAGAACGTGCGTGCCCGCACCTGTCCACACAGGTTCACCAGATTTTCGTCCGACCAGGCCGGGGAAATGTCGCGATAGACCCCCGGCTCGGGCCGCTCGGCGTACCAGCCGATGCCGAAGCCGTCGCCGTTGGTTTCGGTCTTCCCCTCGTCGGCGTGCAGGGACTGATGCACCAGCGAGTGGGTCGGCGCGCAGACGAGGTCGGAGAGGAAAACCGGCTCACCGCTATAGGCGAGGAAACGGCACATGACGGACGATGATCCTTCAGCTCAGGTCCACGTACGATCCCGCGCAACGCCCCTCGGAGGGTGGAGACGTTCCGCCGCAGGACGTTAACAGTCGGTCCACTCCGGTGAACAGTTTCTTAACCGGTCGGAAACTGCGCCATTTTCGTGCGTTCCGCATGAAATCGGTGCCGCTTGATCGCAGGGCAGGCATTCGCCGGCGCGGCGACGCGACTCTTGTGAGCCGTCTCATGAAGGGTCAGCATGGCCAAATCGGGGAATCAGAACGCCGCCCAGGAGGCGGTCGCCCGAAGCGGGGCAAGGCACCAACAGCAGGAGACTTTTATGGATTGCGCAGTGCCCGACGGATCCGCCCCCGTGGCTCTCGTCGTGGAGGACGATGCGGCCGTGCGCGATCTCGCCACCGCGGTGCTTGAAGAAACCGACCTCGGAGTCATTGCCTGCGAAAGCGCGGAGGCGGCCCTGTCCGTGCTGGAGCGCTCCGACGTGACGGTGGCGTTGCTCTTCGCCGACGTGCGGTTGCCCGGTGCGATGGACGGGGTGACCCTGGCCCAGGCCGTCAAGCGGCGCTGGCCGGACGTGCGCGTGGTCGTGACCTCCGGCGCGGGCCGGGATGCGCGGCTCCCCGACCAGGCGGTCTACATGCAGAAGCCGTGGCGGGCCCTCGAC
>NZ_BACT01000637.1:0-65 GCF_000333255.1 Methylobacterium sp. B1
CCGGGATCGGCACGTTGACGCCGACCATGCCGACATTGACCCGGGCGGTGAAGTCCCGGGCCGCG
>NZ_BACT01000636.1:0-1322 GCF_000333255.1 Methylobacterium sp. B1
CGCGACCAGTCCACCATCAAGGTGAAGGGCACCTGCGAGTTGCCCAACCCGATGGGCGGCCCGGTGGTCATCACGTGCAACGCCCAGTCGACGAACAGCACCACTCTACGAGACCAAGGTCGGCCCACATGCGGGCGCCCGGGTCGTGGCACGGGCCTGGACCGATCCCGCATACCGGGCGCGGCTCCTGGCCGACGCCACGCCGGCCATCGCCGAACTGGGGATCGGCGGCCGCGGCGGCGAACACATGGTGGTGGTCGCGAACACGCCGGAGACGCACAACCTCGTCGTCTGCACCCTGTGCTCCTGCTACCCGTGGCCGGTGCTCGGCCTGCCCCCGGTCTGGTACAAGGCGCCGCCCTATCGGGCCCGGGCGGTGATCGACCCGCGCGGCGTTCTCGCCGAGTTCGGGGTGACGCTGCCGGAAACCACCCGCATCACCGTCTGGGACTCGACGGCCGAGACCCGCTACATGGTCCTGCCCATGCGGCCTGCCGAGACGGAGGGCTTTTCCGAGGAGTCGCTGGCCGCCCTCGTGACCCGCGATTCCATGATCGGCACGGGCCTGCCCAAGGGCATACCGGCCTCGCCCATGGAGATGCCGGTATGAACGGCGCCCAGGATCTCGGCGGCTGCCACGGCTTCGGGCCGGTGACGCCGGAGCCGGACGAGCCGGTCTTCCACGCCCCTTGGGAGCGCCGCGTCTTCGCGATGGCGATGGCCATGGGCTACACGGGTGCGTGGAACCTCGACGGCAGCCGCGCCAATCGGGAATCCTTGCCGCCCGCGGAGTACCTTGCGGCGAGCTACTACGAGATCTGGCTGAAGGCCCTGGAGAAGCAGGTCACCGCCACCGGATTGGCGACGCAGGCGGAGATCGAGGCCGGCAAGTCCGCGGCCCCGGCCGAGCCTGTCGCGCGCGTCCTGCACCGCGAGGGACTGGAAGAGCGCTTCCGGGCCGGTTTCCCGAGCAGCCGCACCGCCGCTACCGCGGCCCGTTTCGCGGTGGGCGACGCGATCCGGGCGCGCAATGATCACCCAACCGGCCATACGCGGCTGCCGCGCTACGTCCGGGGCAGGCACGGCCGGATCGTGCGCGTCGACGGTGTCTTCGTCTTCCCCGACACCAACGCCTACGGGGCGGGCGAGAACCCGACATGGCTCTACACGGTGGCCTTCACCGCGCANGAGTTGTGGGGCGAGAGCGGCGATCCCGGCGGCATCGTCACGGTGGCGGCCTTCGAACCCTATCTGGAGCCCGCGTGACCGATCCGTCGCCGAACGCCTTCGCGGCGCCCTGGGAGGCGCAGGTCTTCGCCCTG
>NZ_BACT01000635.1:0-855 GCF_000333255.1 Methylobacterium sp. B1
CGCAGGCCTGGATCGGCGACGAGGCGGTGATTCGCGCCGACGGCCAGACCGTCATCCTCGGCGACCGCTTCTGGCTCGGCCACCGCTCGACGGTGCACATCGCCACCCGGACGCACGGCACCCGGGTCGGCGACCGCGTCACGGTCGGGCGCAACAGCGTCGTGCACGCCTGCACGCTCGGCTCCGACGTGGTCGTCGAGGACGACGTGGTGATCCTCGACGGCGCCGAGGTCGGCGACGGTGCGGTGATCGAGGCGGGCTCGACCGTCTTCCCTCGGGCGTCGCTGCCCGGCGGCTACGCCTATGCCGGCAGTCCCGCCCGTCCGAGCCGAGCGATCGGAGCCGATGAGATCGCCGAGCGCGCCGAGCGGCTGCGTGAGCGCATGGGCGACGGATCCGCTCTCCCGCCCGGGGAAGTATCGGAGGTCGACGACAGCGTGTTCGTGGCGCGCAACGCCCGTCTGCGCGGGCGGGTGAGCCTCGGAGCCGGGGCGAGCGTGCTGTTCTGCTGCGACCTCAACGCCGAGGTCGGCCCGATCGTCGTCGGCGCCGATACCAATATTCAGGACAACACGGTCATCCGCACCCGGGCGGACGGCGTGGTGATCGGGCGGGACACCACCATCGCCCATAACGTCCGGATCTCGGATTGCCGGATCGGGGCACGTTCGTTGATCGGCATCGGCGCGACGATTGCGTCAGGAACCCTGATCGCCGACGACGTCATGCTGGCGGCGGGCGCCACCACGGATCCCGGCCAGATCCTGGAGGCCGGTTATCTGTGGGGCGGCCGCCCGGCCAGGATCCTGGGCCCCCTCGACGCCGAGAAACGCGCCATGATGATCCGCATCGTCG
>NZ_BACT01000634.1:0-8941 GCF_000333255.1 Methylobacterium sp. B1
CGACCTGAACGGCGGCGCCGCGCCGGTTCATCCGGCGCTCAGGCGGCGCAGATAATCTCGCATCTGCACACGGACCCACGGGATCCGAACCGCCTGTTGGCGGGTTCTGCATCGGATTGTCGTGACGGCTATCTTTCCAAGTCGTCCGGGATGGAGTACCGCTCAAGCTTATGGGTGCGCTGCAACAAGTGCTCGTGGTCGACGACGGCGTCCGCGCCGTGGACCGGTCCCTCTCGGGCGAGCGGATGCGACCTCTCCGGAAAGACCGGGTCCCTCACCCCAACCCTCTCCCGCACGGGGGAGGGGGCAGGTCGCGTCCGATGAAAGCGGGCGCGACACGCAGCAGACGGCCTGATCACAGATCCGGCGAGAGCGGCATCTGGATCGAGCCGTCTAGGAACTGGGTCGGTCCGTCGGCGCCCGGGTTGATGTCGAACTCGAAGATCTTGGTCGGTATCCAGAGCGTCGCGCACGCGTTCGGGATGTCGACCACGCCCGAGATGTGCCCCTGGACCGGCGCCGTGCCGAGGATCGAGTAGGCCTGGGCGCCCGAATAGCCGAACTTCTTGAGGTACTCGATCGCGTTCAGGCAGGCCTGCCGGTAGGCGATGTGGACGTCGAGGTAATGCTGGCCACCGCTCTCGTCGACCGAGATGCCCTCGAAGATCAGGTGATCGTCGTATTTCGGCGTGATCGGCGACGGCTTGAAGATCGGGTTCTTGATCCCGTACTTCGCCATGCCGTCCTTGATCAGCTCGACCTTGAGATGGACCCAGCCGGCCATCTCGATGGCGCCGCAGAAGGTGATCTCGCCGTCGCCCTGGCTGAAGTGCAGGTCGCCCATCGAGAGGCCGGCGCCGGGAACGTAGACCGGGAAGTAGATCTTCGAGCCGCGCGACAGGTCCTTGATGTCGCAATTGCCGCCGTGCTCGCGGGGCGGGACCGTGCGGGCGCCCGTGGCGGCAGCCTTGTCCTTCGCGTCGCCCTTCAGGCGGCCCATATGGGCGGTCGGCCCGAAGGGGAGGGTGGCCAGCGCCGGCACGCGCTCCGGATCGGTGTCGTAGAGCGCCTTCTCGCGGGTGTTCCAGGTCTCCAGCATCTTCGGATCGGGCAGGCAGCCGATCAGGCCGGGATGGATCAGGCCCGGGAAGCGCACGCCCGGCACGTGGCGGGACTTGGTGAACATGCCCTCGAAGTCCCAGATCGACTTCTGGGCCTGCGGGAAGTGCTCGGTGAGGAAGCCGCCGCCGTTCTTCTTCGAGAAGAAGCCGTTGAAGCCCCACTGGCTCTCGGGCTTTGCGCCGATGTCGAGGAGATCGACCACCAGGAGGTCGCCGGGCTCGGCGCCCTCGACGCCGATCGGACCCGAGAGGAAGTGGACGATCGACAGGTCGATGTCGCGCACGTCGTCGGCGGAATCGTTGTTCTTGATGAAGCCGCCGGTCCAGTCGTAGGTCTCGACGATGAAGTCGGCGCCCGGCTTCACATAGGCGACCATCGGGATGTCCGGGTGCCAGCGGTTGTGCACCATGTCGTTGTCGTAGGCCGATTGCGTGAGATCGACCTTGATCAGCGTCTCGGGCATGTTCTGTCTCCAGCTCCCTAGAACCTTGGGGCGGACCCCATCCGCGCGCCGGTGCGCGAATCTCACCCGCTCGCGAGCAGCTCGTTCAGCGCGTCGTCGAGGACCTTGATGTCGTCCGGGCTGGTGCCGGGCCCGCCCGCGAAATGGCCCCACCACGTGTCGATCACGCGCAGCTCCGCGTTCGGCATGGCAGCCGCCTCGATGGCGTTGTCCTCGGGCGGGAAATACAGATCCGTGGAGGCGGGCATCAGGATCGCCTTGGCGCGGATGGCGCCGAGCGCCGCCTTGAAGTCGCCCTTGAAGGTGTCGTTGGCGCTGATGTCGCCGTGCTGCCACGTCCACAGCATGGCGAGCAGGTTGTTGGCGTCGCGTTCGTAGAACAGGCCTTCCCAGAACCCGATCAGGAAGTCCTCCAGCGAGGCGTAGCCCATGTGGGTGATGTCGGCCTCGAGCCGGTAGAAGGTCTGCGACAGGCCCCAGCCGGCATAGACCCGGCCGAAGGCGCGCAGCCCCCGCGTCGGCGGGCTCGTGTACCAGCCCTCCGCCCAGGCGGCGTCGGCCTGGAGCGCCGCCTTGGCGCCCTCCAGGAAGACGTAGTTGTGCCGCGAGCACTTGGCCGAGCCCTGAAACGGCAGGATCTTCGGCACCATGTCGGGGTACATCGACGCCCAGTGGTAGGTCTGGAGCGCGCCCATCGACCAGCCGGTGACCAGAACCAACTTCTCGATGCCGAAATGCTCGGTGACGAGGCGGTGCTGGGCGCGGACGTTGTCGTAGGCGGTGACGTTGGGGAAGCGCGGCCCGTTCCAGGGCGCGGGCGTGTTGCTCGGCGAGGACGAGAGCCCGTTGCCGAACATGTTCGGGATGATGATGAAGTACTTGTCCGGGTCGAGCGCCTTGCCGGGGCCGATCAGCCATTCGTTCTCGGTGTGCTGGCCCGAGTACCAGGTCGGGTAGACGATGGCGTTGTCCTTGGCGTGGCTCAGGGTCCCGAAGGTCTTGTAGGCGAGCTTGGCCGCGCGCAGCGTCTTGCCGCACTGAAGGACGAAGTCGCCGAGTTCAAAGATCTCGTAATCGGCCATTCCGCGCTCCTCAGACCGACAGGAACCGGGCGACGGCGGCCTCGTCGATGCCGTCGCGCGGGGCCTCGTGGACGATGGCGCCGTTCTCCAGCACGATCACCCGGTCGGCCACGTCCAGGGCGAAGCTCAGGACCTGCTCGGACACGACGATGGACAGGCCGCGCGCGTCGCGGATCGTCTTCAGGGTCCGGCCCATCTCCCGGATGATCGAGGGCTGGATGCCCTCGGTGGGCTCGTCCAGAAGCAGGACTTTCGGGCGGCTCGCGAGCGCCCGGGCGATGGCGAGCTGCTGCTGCTGCCCGCCCGACAGGTTGCCGCCGCGCCTTCCCTTCATCTCCAGGAGCACCGGGAACATGTCGTAGAGGTCCTGCGGCACCTTGCGGGTGCCGGTGACCGTGAGCCCGGTCTCGATGTTCTCCTGGACCGTCATGGTCGAGAAGATCATCCGGCCCTGCGGCACGTAGGCGAGGCCCTTGGCGACCCGGGCATGGCTCTTGAGGGCGCCGACATCCGCCCCCTCGACCCGGATCGACCCGGCCTTGACGGGAACGAGGCCCATCAGGGTCTTCATCAGCGTGGTCTTGCCCATGCCGTTGCGGCCCATCACGGCGACGATCTCGCCCGGCGCCACCGAGAAGGTGAGCCCGTGCAGGACCTCGCTCTGGCCGTAGGCGGCGTGCAGGTCCTGGACGGCGAGCGCCGGCGTGGCGGATGGGATCGTGGCGAGCGGGGGCGCCTGGACGGGGGCCGAGTTCGCGGTCTGGAGCGACGCCATCGTCAATGTCCCAAATACACTTCGATGACCTTCGGGTCGTTCTTGACCCGGTCCATCGACCCTTCGGAGAGCACCTTGCCCTGGTGCAGGACGGTCACCCGGTGGGCGATGTCCTCGACGAACTTCATGTCGTGCTCGATCACCAGCACCGAGCGGCCCTTGATGATCTGGTTGAGCAGCTCCGCGGTCTTGATCCGCTCGCCGACGCTCATCCCGGCCACCGGCTCGTCGAGCATCAGCAGCTCCGGGTCCTGGATCAGCAGCATGCCGATCTCCAGCCACTGCTTCTGGCCGTGGCTCAGGAACTCGGCCCGCTCCTTGAGCTGGTCCTTCAGGAAGATCGTCTCGGCGATGGCGTGGATGCGGTCGCGGACCTCGGCGTCGCGCTTGAAGGTTAGGGCGCCGAACACCGAGCGGCCGCGGGGGAACGAGATCTCGAGGTTCTCGAACACCGTCAGGTCGTCGTAGATCGACGGCGTCTGGAACTTGCGGCCGACGCCGGCCTGCACGATCGCGCTCTCGGAGAGCTTGGTGAGTTCCTGGCCCTTGTACTTGATCGAGCCGGCGCTGGCCTTGGTGCGCCCGCAGATCAGGTCGAGCACCGTGGTCTTGCCGGCCCCGTTCGGGCCGATGATCACCCGGATCTCGTCGGGATCGACGTAGAACGACACGTCGTTCACCGCCTTGAACCCGTCGAACGAGACGGTGAGCGCCTCGACGGCGAGGAGGTAGTCGGGCGGGGCCGCCTCGGCGCCGACCACGGGGGAGGGGAGGATCGCGGCGTTCATGGCGTGCTCACTCGGCCGGGGCGCCGTGAGGCGGGACGATGGCGGGTTCGGGCGCCTGCAGGCTCTTGGCGCGGCGGGTGAGGCGCGGCTCGATATGCTCGCGCCAGATCCCCGCGAGGCCGTTCGGGAAGGCCAGCACCACCGCGATGAACAGGGCGCCGAGGCCGAACAGCCAGAGGTCCGGGAAGCTCTCGGAGAAGCTGGTTTTGGCCCAGTTGACCAGCAGCGTGCCCCAGACCGCGCCGAACAGGGACAGGCGCCCGCCGACCGCGGCGTAGATCACCATCTCGATCGACGGGACGATGCCCACGAAGGAGGGTGACATGAACCCGACCTGCAGGGTGAACATCGCACCGCCGATCGCCGCCAGCCCGGCGGCGAAGCAGAAGGCGAAGACCTTGAACCCCGCCACCGAGTAGCCGGAGAAGCGGACCCGGTCCTCCTTGTCGCGCATGGCGACGAGGATGCGGCCGAGCTTCGACTTCTTCACGTATTGCGCCGCCAGGATGCAGGCGATCAGCAGGCCGCCATTGACGAAGTACAGGATGAATTTCGCCGAGTCGGTGCGGATGTCCCAGCCGTGGAGGGTGCGCAGATCGGTGATGCCGTTGATGCCGCCGGTATAGCCCTGCTGGCCGACGATCAGGATCGTCAGGATCGCCGCGATGGCCTGGGTGATGATGGCGAAATAGGTGCCGCCGACCCGGCGCTTGAACATCGCGAAGGAGATCAGCATCGCGAACAGGACCGGCACGGCGACCGCCAGCACGATGGTGAGCGGCAGGCTCTTGAACGGCTGCCAGAACCAGGGGAGCGCCGTGATCTGGTTCCAGTCCATGAAGTCCGGAATGCCGGGCGTGGACTGGATCTTGGTGTTCTCGATGCTCGAAGCCTCCAGCTTCAAGTACATCGCCATGCCGTAGCCGCCGAGGCCGAAGAACACGCCCTGGCCGAGCGACAGGATCCCCGCATAGCCCCAGCAGATCACCAGCCCGAGGGCCACGAACGCGTAGGTGAGGTACTTGCCGACGAGGTTGAGGCGGAAGCCGTCGAGCATCAGCGGCAGGACGACCAGGATCACCCCGGCCAGGAGGAAGAGGCTCAGCCACTCCACCGGCTTCATGAACGGGTTGTCGTTGACGGTGACGGATTTGGTGAGGGTCTGGACCGGGTTCGTCATCGGGAAAACATCCTCAGCGCCGGACCTTGAGGGTGAAGAGGCCCTGGGGCCTCAGCATCAGGATGCCGACCACCGCGAGCAGGGTGATCACCTTGGCCATCGAGCCGGAGAGGAAGAACTCCAGGGTCGACTGCGTCTGGGAGATCGAGAAGGCCGACGCGATGGTGCCCAAGAGGCTCGCGGCGCCGCCGAACACGACGATCAGGAAGGTGTCGACGATGTAGAGCTGGCCGGAGGTCGGCCCGGTGGAGCCGATCATCGTGAAGGCCGAGCCGGCGATCCCCGCGATGCCGCAGCCGAGGCCGAACGTGTAGCGGTCGACCTTCTCGGTATCGATGCCCACGGCGCCCGCCATGGCGCGGTTCGACATCACGGCGCGGACCTGCTGGCCGAAGCGCGAGCGGAAGATCAGCAGCGCGACGCAGACGGTGATCAGGATGGTCACGGCCATGACGAACAGGCCGTTGATCGGGATCTCGATCGTGTCGGTGACCTGCACCGAGCCGATCAGCCAGGACGGCAGCTCGACGCCGACCTCGCGGGCGCCGAAGATCGACCGGTAGGCCTGCTGGAGGATCAGCGACAGGCCCCAGGTGGCGAGGAGCGTGTCGAGCGGGCGCTTGTAGAGGAACCGGATTAGGCCCCATTCCACCAGCATGCCCAGTGCCCCGGAGGCGAGGAACGCCAAGCCCATGGCGATGAAGAAGTAGATCGGGAACAGCGCCGGCAGGTAGGTCTGGCAGAAGGTCGAGCAGAGATAGGTGACGTAGGCGCCGAGGATCATGAACTCCCCGTGCGCCATGTTGATCACGCCCATCTGGCCGAAGATGATCGCGAGCCCCAGCGCCATCAGCAGGTAGACGGAGAACAGGATCAGGCCGGCGAAGCCCTGCATGGCGAAGATCGCGCCGAGGTCGCCGAGGGAATAGTCGCCGAGCATGTCTTGGTCTTCCGCTGCAGATCGGGGCGGAGGGCGAGCGTCCTCCGAGCGGATTGTTCGGTGCCGGTTCTGAAGTCCGAGACGGACTCCCTCTCCCGTTCGGGAGAGGGTTGGGGTGAGGGATGTGCCTTCTCCGGAAGGACCTCGTCCCTCACCCTGTCCCTCTCCCGCACGGGAGAGGGGCCCCGCGTTCCATCCGGTGAGCGGCGGCGCGGACTGTGTGCGGGCCTGGGGCTATTGGTAGCCCTTCGGGAACGGATCGGGCTTGATCAGCTCGGGACTGGTGTAGACGATCTCGAACTGGCCATCGGTCTTGGCCTTGCCGACCCGCGTCTTCGACCAGAGGTGATGGTTCTCGTCGATCTTGACGTAGCCTTCCGGCGCGCCCTTGAACTCGATGCCCGGCGAGGCCGCCACCACCTTGTCGACGTCGAAGGAGCCGGCCTTCTCGCAGGCCATCTTCCACAGGAAGGGCCCGAGATAGGCCGCCTGCGTCACGTCGCCGATGACGGTCTTCTCGCCCCACATCTTCTTGAAGGCGGCGACGAACGCCTTGTTGTTCTCGTTGTCGATCGACTGGAAGTACTTCATGCAGGCATAGGCCCCGGCGATGTTCTCGCCGCCGATGCCGTCGATCTCGTCCTCGGTGACCGAGATCGTCATGAGCACCTGCTTCGACAGGTCGATGCCCGCCGCCTTGAGCTGCTTGTAGAACGCCACGTTCGAGCCGCCGACCACGTCGGCGAAGATCACCTTCGGCTTGGTGAGCTTGATCTTGTTGATGACCGAATTGAACTGCGTGTGGCCGAGGGGGAAGTACTCCTCGCCGACGACCTTGCCCTTGAGCACGTTCTCGACGTGCTTGCGGGCGATCTTGTTCGACGTGCGCGGCCAGATGTAATCGGAGCCGATGAAGTAGAAGCTGTCGCCGCCCTTCTCCTTGTGCACCCAGTCGAGGCCGGCGAGGATCTGCTGCGTGGCCTCCTGGCCGGTGTAGAAGACGTTCTTCGACTGCTCCAGGCCCTCGTAGAAGGTCGGGTAGTACAGGAGCCCATTATACTGCTCGAAGACCGGCAGCACCGCCTTGCGCGAGGCCGAGGTCCAGCAGCCCATCACGGCGGCGCAATGGTCGTTGACGAGGAGCTTCTTGGCCTTCTCGGCGAAGGTCGGCCAGTCGGAGGCGCCGTCCTCCTGGATGATCTTGATCTTGCGGCCGAGCACGCCGCCGGCGTCGTTGATCTGCTGGATCGCGAGTTTTTCCGCTTCCTGGGCGCCGGTCTCGGAGATCGCCATCGTGCCGGTGATCGAGTGCAGGATGCCGACCGTCACCTCGCTGTCGGTCACCGCGAGGCCGGTGGTGTTCACCGCCGCGGTCGGCGGCGCCGCCCAGGCATTCCGCGGCATCAGCGCCAGCGCCGGGGCGCCGGCCAGTCCCATGAGCAGCCTGCGCCGCAGCGGGGAGCGCAAGCCGTGATCGGCGCCGGTCTCGGTGTCGTCTGCCATGTGCCTGACCCTGTTCGCGTCCGGGGCCTTGAGAGGCGGCCGCGGATCGACGAGCGCAGGCTAGGTCCTGGGTTGCGGTGCGGCCTATACGCGATTTTGCGTATGGCCGTACTCTTGCATGCGGTGCACCATCGCCGCGGAATACTTTGAGGTTGGGGTGACGGGGAGCGCGAAGAGCGTGAGCACCGTTCGGCGGGCGAGGGTCGGCTCCGGCTCCGCGGCGGCGAGCCGGAGGGCCGCCTCCAGGGCCGCCGCGTATTCCGTCTCGGGGGCGGCGGCCAGGGCGGCCCGGACGCCGAAGGCGGTGGGCATGTCCCAGGCCGAGACCGGCAGGGAGCCGTACCGGCCGGAGGGGCGGGGCTGCAGCCGGTCGAACAGGGCCACGAGCGTCCCGGTGCCGGAGCGGGCCACGAGCCAGCGGGCGAAATGGGTGAACGCCGCCCGGGCCGCCGGCCCCTGCGGTCCGGGCTTGGCACCCCAGAGGCGCTGGTTCAGCGCCGGGCAGCCNGCTTTGTAATGCTACAGCCAGTGCCGGGCCGCTGCGTGGTCGTGGGCCGGCGGCGCGCCGTCGAGCCGGGCGGCGAGGGCCTCGGCCGGCGCGCGGGCCTCGTCGGGAGCGGTTTCCAGCAGCGGGCGGATCCGCGCCGCGAAGGCCGCCCAGTCGGCGGCGGCGTCGAGGGGCGGCCCGGGGCGGGTGCGCGTGGGCAGGGGCGTGCCGGAGAAGATCGGGGCGCCGCCGGTTGCCGGGGTGCAGCGCGCCTCCGCCCGGGCGGCGGGGGCCGGCGAGGCCTCGGCGGCTTCGGAATCGGCGGCCCGGGCAACCGTGGCCTGGGCAACCGTGGCCTGGGCGGTCGCCCCGGCGGCCGAAGCCGGTGCGGCGTCGCCGGCCGGGCGATAGCCCTTGGCGGTCTTCTCCCGCACCAGCCGGTCGAGCTCGACCCGAGCCGCCTGCGCGCTCGCGAAGCTCTTGGTCTTGGACTGCCCCTGCGTGCCGAGCCGGCCGAATCTCACGATGAGAACGCTGTCCTCGGTCCCGGCCTCCCAGAACTTCGCCGAGGATCCCGCCGTCAGCTCGTAACGCTGCATGC
>NZ_BACT01000633.1:0-1633 GCF_000333255.1 Methylobacterium sp. B1
CCGTCGAGCCGGCGGCGTTCGAGACCGCAACGTAGACGTTGTTGGCGAAGGCCATCGCCTTCGAGATGACGACCTGCTGCTCTTTCGCCGGGTACATGTAGCCCTGGCAGCGGATGATCAGCTCGGCGCCCCGCATGGCGCAGTCGCGCCAGATCTCCGGGTAGTTGCCGTCGTCGCAGATGATCAGGCTGATCTTCAGTCCCTTCGGACCGTCCGACACGTAGGTGCGGTCGCCCGGATACCAGCCCTCGATCGGGGTCCAGGGCATGATCTTGCGGTATTTCTGGACGATCTCGCCCTGGTCGTTCATCAGGATCAGGGTGTTGTAGGGCGCCTTGTTGGGGTGCTCCTCGTGGCGCTCGCCGGTGAGGGAGAACACGCCCCAGACCTTGGCCTCCCGGCAGGCGGCAGCGAACACCTCGGTCTCGGCGCCCGGGACCGTGGAGGCGGTCTCGTACATCTCGGCGGCGTCGTACATGATGCCGTGGGTCGAGTATTCGGGAAAGATCACGAGGTCGAGGCCGGGCAGGCCGCTCTTCATGCCGACGATCATCTTGCCGATCGCCTTGGCGTTCTCCAGCACCTCCGCGCGGGTGTGCAGGCGCGGCATCTTGTAGTTCACGACGGCGACGCCGACGCTGTCCTGGCTGGACGAGATGTCTCCGTGCATCATGGCGTGATGTCCTCCTGAGGATTGTTGCGCCGAGGCGCGCCGTGACCCTCCCCCCTCTGCGGGGGAGGGTACCCTGCGCAGCAGGGGGGAGAGGGGCAGCGCGACGCGGCAGGATCGCGCGTCCGTCGCGACAAATCCGGATGCGGCGCTCCCCTCTCCCGACCCTCGCTGACGCGAGGGCCACCCTTCCCCACAGAGGGGGGAGGGCCATGCGCGTCCGACTTAGTGGCTGATCATCCAGGGCCGCGCCTTCGGGAAGCTCTTGGCGGCGGCCGGGGCCGCGGTCGCCTTTTTGGGGGTGCAGCAGCCGCAGCCGGCCCCGTGGCTCCCCGAGCGACGGGGCGCGTGGCGGCTGCGCTCGTTGGTGGCGTGGGCGGCCCGCAGCCCCGCATCCATGCCGGCGATGCGCGGCGCGGTGAGGAAGGCGCGCTGGCTCGAGCTGCCACAGTCCGGGCAGGCATGCGGATCGCGGAACTCGGCCATCGGCCGCATCACCGTGAAGGGACCGCAGGCCTCGCAGGCGTAGTCGTAGACGGGCATGGCGACGCTTTCAGAAAGGCTGCCGGATCAGACCGCTGTCGGGCGAAACGCGGGTTCCCTCTCCCGTGCGGGAGAGGGACAGGGTGAGGGATGCGACCTCTCCGGAAAGACCGGGTCCCTCACCCCAACCCTCTCCCGCACGGGGGAGGGGGCAGGTCGCGTCCGATGAAAGCGGGCGCGACACGCAGCAGACGGCCTGATCACAGATCCGGCGAGAGCGGCATCTGGATCGAGCCGTCTAGGAACTGGGTCGGTCCGTCGGCGCCCGGGTTGATGTCGAACTCGAAGATCTTGGTCGGTATCCAGAGCGTCGCGCACGCGTTCGGGATGTCGACCACGCCCGAGATGTGCCCCTGACCGGCGCCGTGCCAAGGATCGAGTAGGCCTGGGCGCCCGAATAGCCGAACTTCTTGAGGTACT
>NZ_BACT01000632.1:0-5173 GCF_000333255.1 Methylobacterium sp. B1
GAGGCCGGGTTCTGGATCGAGCCGCCGGTCTCCTCGGCGAGCCCCAACACCGCGAGGCTGGCGGCGACGGCGGTCGCAGTGCCGGCGCTCGATCCGCCGGGCAGGAGGTCGGGCGCCATGGCGTTGAGCGTCGGGCCGGCCCAGCTGTCGTTGGCGTGGCTGCCCGTGGCGCTCAGCACGGGCACGTTGGTCTTGCCGAGGATGACGCAGCCGGCCGCGCGCATCCGTGCCACCACGGGCGCGTCGGTGGCGGGCATCAGGTCGACGCCCCCGGCCTTGGCGCAGAGGAAGTGCCAGCCGGCCGTGGTCGGCAGGCCGGCGACGTCCATCGTATCCTTGATCACGACCGGCACCCCGGCCAGCGGCCCGAGGGCCTCGCCGGCGGCCCGGCGGCGGTCGATCGCCCGCGCCTCCTCGACGGCGTGCGGGTTAAGGAAGATCACCGCGTTGTAGCGCGGGTTGTAGTTCTCGATCCGGGCCAGGAAGGCTCGGGTCAGGGCCTCGGCCGTCACGCCGCGCGCGAAGGCGGCCTGGGCGTCGGCGACGGTCATCTCGGACAGCATCCCGGCGAGATCGGGCGCGTCGGTCGGGGCGGCATCCATCGGAAACTCCGGGCTTGGGACGGACAGGCGGGGCGTCGGCGGCTCAGGCCATGCCGACGAATTCGTCGATCAGCGATCGGTCGCGTGCGACCTCGGGCGGGACCTCGCGGGTGATGACGCCCTTCTGAAGGATCAGGATGCGCTCCGAGAGGCCGGTGATGCAGGTGAGGTTCTGCTCGACGAGGAGCAGCGCGATCCCGCGCTCGCGCCCGATCCGCAGGAGGATCTCGATGATCTCCTCGATGATCGAGGGCTGGATGCCCTCCGTCGGCTCGTCCAGCAGCAGGATGGTCGGCCCGCCGCAGAGGCAGCGGGCGAGTGCCAGCAATTGCTGCTCGCCGCCCGACAGGGCGCCCCCGGGCCGGTCGAGATAGGCCTTCAGCCGGGGGAAGGTGGCGAGGATGTCGGCGATGGTCTCGTCCTCGCCGCGCTTCGACAGGAGGCAGCCCATGCGCAGGTTCTCGCGCACGCTGAGCGCCGGAAAGATCTCCCGGCCCTGGGGGACGTAGCCGAGGCCCATCCGGGCCCGGGCCGTCGGGCTGCGCCGGGTGACGTCGGCCCCCTCGAACCGGACCTGCCCGGCGGTGGCCGGCAGGTAGCCCATCAGGGTGCGCAGCAGCGTGGTCTTGCCCATGCCGTTGTGGCCGAGGATGCCGACGAACTCCCCCGGGCGTACCGCGAGGGTGACGCCGCCGAGGATCGGGATGCGGCCGTAGCCGGAATGCAGGCCCTCGACGGAGAGGAGCGGCGGGCTGGCTGAGGCGGTCATGTCAGGCGGCCTGCTTGCCGAGATAGACGTCGCGCACGCGGGCATCGGCCAGCACCGCGTCGACCGTATCCTCCATGAGGATCCGGCCCTGGTTGAACACCGTCACGGTCTTGGCGATCATCCGGATGAACGGCATGTCGTGCTCCACCACGATGAGGGCGTGGGTGCGGTTGATCTCGCGGATCAGCTCCGCCGTGCGGTGGACTTCCTCGTGGGTCATGCCGGCGGCGGGCTCGTCCAGGAGGATCAGCTCGGGCTCCTGGGCCAGCACGGTGGCGATCTCGACCCATTGCCGCTGGCCGTGGGCGAGCTGGCCGACGGTCCGCCCGGCGATGCCCGTGAGGTTGAGGCGCGTCAGCGTCTCGTCGACGATGCGGCGGGTGCGGGCGATGGACTTGCGCCGCCCGGCCGCCACGAAGACGTTCTCGTGGACCGAGAGGCCGTTGAACACGTTGGGCACCTGCGTCTTGATGCCGACGCCGAGCCGCGCGATGGCGTGGGGCTCGGCCCCGGTGATGTCGGTGTCGCGCAGGCGGATCAGGCCCTCGGTGGGTTTGAGCTGACCGGTCAGGATCTTGAAGAAGGTGCTCTTGCCGGCGCCGTTGGGGCCGATCAGGCAGCGCAGCTCGACCTCCCCGAGGGTGAAATCGACATCGGCGACCGCGGTCACGCCGCCGAACCGCATGGTCACGCCGCGAGCCTCGACGAGGGAGCGCAGCGGCGCGCCGTGATGGCCGGTGAGCGGGCTGAGGGCGTTCATCGTGCGCTCCCCGTGGCGAGCCCGTCCTGCGCCGTGCCGGCGACCCTGCGCGGCCGCCGCTCCAGCAGGCGCAGGCCGAGGCTGCGGGCGACCGGGACGAGGCCCTGGGGCACCAGCAGGACGAAGCCGACGAGGACGAGACCGAGGCCGAGGTTGGAATCCACCGCGCTCTGGCTGCCGGCGGCGATGATCAGCGCCTGGATCAGCACCGCGCCGAGCATCGGCCCGATCAGGGTGCCGAGACCGCCGACCAGCACGTAGATGATCACCTGCGCCGACATCGGCAGGGCGAAGACCGTCGGGCTGATGAAGCCGCCCCAGTTGGCGTAGAGGCAGCCGGCGAGGCCCGCGACCCCCGCGGCGATCATGAAGGCGATGAGCTTGTAGAGGCGCGGGTCGTAGCCGATCAGCTGCGCCCGGGTCTCGTTCTCGCGGATCGCCACCACCACGCGGCCGAGGCGGCTCGCCAGGATCCCCCGCAGCAGGGCGTAGACGAGGACCAGCGCGCCCATCGCGGCGTACCAGATCCCCTCGATGTCCAGGGGCTCGTCGGGGTGGCCGGGCGCATTGAGGGCGGGGATCGCCGGGATGCCGTTGAAGCCGCCGAGTTCCGCCACGCCGATCCGGTACTGGCTGCCCGAGGTGGCGTTGACCAGCTGGAACAGGATCACCGACACGGTGAGCGTGATGACGCCGATATAGGCGTCGCTGATCCGGCCGTAGAACATGAAGTAGCCGAGCAGACCGGCAAACAGCATCGGCACCAGGATCGACAGCAGGACGGGCACGCTGCTGTCGCCCATGTTGAGGACCGCGACCGCGTAGGCGTAGCCGCCGAGCCCCAGGAAGGCCGCCTGCCCGAAGCACATCACCCCCGCGAAGCCCCAGACGAAGCCCTGCGAGAGGCCGAACATCGCGAGCGCCGCGAAGCCGGTGCATTGAACGAGGCCGAACGTATCGAGGGCGTGCGGCGCCCCGAACAGGATGGCGAGGCCGAGGGCCAGGGTCGCCAGGAATCCCGCGGCGGAGAGCCGGCGGGCGGGGGCTTCGGAGGTCATAGGCTGCGCCTCAGGTAGCGGCCGGTGATGCCTTGCGGGAGGACGCGGATCAGCAGGATCGCCGCGACGAGGAGGGCGACGTCGCCGATGACCGGCGTGGTCTTGAACGAGACGAGTTCGTTGATGACGCCGAACAGGCTGGAAGCGAGGCCGGTGCCGGTGACGATGGCGGGGCCGCCGCCGAGAACCGTGATGAAGGCGCGGGCGATGTAGGCCGCGCCCATGGCCGGGGAGACGCCCGAGATCGGGGCAAGGACCCCGCCGGCAAGGCCCGCCAGGGCGGCGCCGAGGGCGAAGGTCGCCATGTAGATGCGGTTCGGCTGCACACCCAGCGCCGCGGCCATGCGCGGGTTCTGCATGGTCGCGCGCAGGATCAGGCCGAACTTGGTGAAGCGCAGCACCAGGAACATCGCTCCCAGCGCGGCCAGTGCCGTCGCCACGATGACGAGGCTGTAGAGGCTCGCCCCGTAGCGCCCGATGTCGAAGCTGCCGACCGGCGTCGAGACCCCGCGCACCACGTTGCCGTAGAGCGTGGTGATCAGCCCGATCAGACCCAGGCTGATGCCCCAGGTGGCGAGCATCGTGTCCATCATCCGCCCGTAAAGGAAGCGGATGACGGTGCGCTCCAGGATCAGCCCGATCGCGCCGACCACCAGGGGCGGCAGGACCAGCATCGCGATCCAGATGTTGACCCCGGCGCCGCTCGCCATGACCGCCGTGTAGGCGCCGAGCATCATGAATTCGCCGTGGGCAAGATTGATGATGCGCATCATCCCGTAGATCACCCCGAGGCCGAGGGTGATCAGCACCAGGGTGGCGATGCCGGTGAGGACGTTGAAGGCGAGCAGTCCCGCGAGGTCCATCGCCCTCAGCCCTTCAGGTCCGGCGTGAACTGCTTGTTCGTGCGCGGGTTCTTGATGAGATCGCAGGCGCCGCCGGTATCGGCCGGGAACGAATCCGGGAAGGTGGCGAGGATCTCCCACTTCCGGTCCTTCGGCCGGGCCAAGTAGGTGTTGCGGATGGTGTGGTGGGTGGCGCCGTCCATCGTGACCTTGCCCGTCGGGGACTCGATGGACAGGCCGCTCTCCAGGGCGGCGATGACCTTGTCGCGCTCGATCGAGCCGGCCTTCTTCACCGCCTCGGCCCAGAACAGGATGCCTTCGTAGGTGGCGGTGTCGAGCTCGCTGAGATCCGTGACGTCGGCGCCGAACTTCGCCTGCATGCCGGCGACGAAGGCCTTGCTCGCGGGTGTGTCGAGGTCGTTGTACCAGCCGTAGCAGGTGATGATCCCGTTCGTCGTGGAGGGATCCATCGTCGTCAGTTCGTCGCCGAGCCCGAACACGCTCGACCCGACCGGGATCTTGGACTTCATGCCCGCCGCGTCCCATTGGCGATAGAAGCCCGAATGGTTGGCGCCGACCAGTGCCGAGAGGACGAGATCGGGCTGCGCCTGCTGGATGCGGCTGATCGCGGACGAGAAGTTGGTGACGTCGAGGGGGAAGAAGTCGGTGCCCAGCACCGAGCCGCCGCCGTCCTTCATGAACTTCGTCATCCAGCTCGCGGTGATGTGTCCGTAATTGTAGTCCGCCGCGATGATGTAGGCCTTCTTGCCCCAGGTCTTGAGGGCATAATCGACGATGTGGTTGACGGTCTGCGCGGGGGTCGACCCGGTGCAGAACACGTTGCGGTCGCAGACGCCGCCCTCGTACTGGGTGTTGTAGAAGTAGAGAGTCCTCGCTCGGTCGAAGATGGGCCGGATCGCCTCGCGTGAAGCCGAGGTGATTCCGCCCTGGATGACGTCGACCTTGTCCTTGAGCGCGAGCTGCTGGGCATACTGGGTGTAGAGCTGCATCGACGATTGCGTGTCGTAGGCGATGAGCTGGATCGGCCGCCCCAGCAGCCCGCCGGCCTTGTTGAGTTGCTCGACCGCGTACTCAGTGGTCTCGATCATCCGCTTGCCTTCGAGGCCCAGCGCGCCCGATCC
>NZ_BACT01000631.1:0-2673 GCF_000333255.1 Methylobacterium sp. B1
CTGCTCTCCCCGCCGCCGACGCGCAGGCGCTCGCCGCCCTCTCGCCCGTTCTCACGCCCGAGATGGTCGCGGCGGTCTCCAAGATCTGCCGGCTGCAGGACCTCGTCGCCGTCGCCGCCAAGCGGCCGGTCGTGACGCGCTTCCGCTCCACGATCGGCCTGCCCGGACGCCTTGCCACCCGCAACCAGCCGAACCATCCGACCGACTCGTCCGAGGGCATCCTGATCTCGGCCCTCGACGGCCTGCTGATGGGCTCGGGCGACGCGGTCATCGGCGTGAACCCGGCCACCGATTCCCTGCCGGACTACATCCGCATCGTCGAGCTTCTGGAGACCCTGCGGCTGCGCCTCGACGTGCCGATCCAGCATTGCTGCCTCGGCCACGTCACCGTGGCGATCGAGGCCATGGCGAAAGGCGCGCCTGTCGACCTCGTGTTCCAGTCGGTGGCGGGCTCGCAGAAGGCCAATGCCGGCTTCGGCGTCGACCTCGCCGTCCTGCGCGAGGCCTCGGAGGCGGCGCGGGCGCTGGGCCGCTGCCCGGCGGGCGGCCAGGTCATGTATTTCGAGACCGGCCAGGGCTCGGCCCTTTCGGCCGACGCCCATTGGGGCGTCGACCAGCAGACCATGGAGGCGCGCGCCTACGCGGTGGCGCGCGAGTTCGACCCGCTCCTCGTCAACACGGTCGTGGGCTTCATCGGCCCCGAATACCTGTACGACGGCAAGCAGATCATCCGGGCCGGGCTGGAGGACCACTTCTGCGGCAAGCTGCTCGGCCTGCCGATGGGCGTGGACGTCTGCTACACCAACCACGCCGATGCCGACGGCGAGGACATGGACGCGCTCCTGACCCTGCTGTGCGCAGCCGGCGTCAACTTCGTCATCACCGTGCCGGGGGCGGACGACGTGATGCTGAACTACCAGTCGCTGTCCCACCACGACGCGGTCTTCGCCCGCGAGACCCTGGGCCGTCCGCCGGCCCCGGAATTCGAGGCGTGGCTCCGGGACGTGCGCATCACGGACGCGCAGGGCCGGCTCACCAGCGCCACGGGCGTGCTGCCCCCGGCCCTCGCCGCGGCCTCCCGGCTCCTGCCCGGGCGGGCCGCGTGAGCGACCCGGCGAAGCCGGTCAAGCCGGGCACCCCGACGCTGCGCGATCTGCGCGGGCTGACCCAGGCCCGCATCGCCCTGGGCGCGCACGGCGCCGGCCTTCCCACCGGCGCGGCGCTCGCCTTCGGCCTCGACCATGCCCGCGCCCGCGAGGCGGTCTGGACGCCCCTCGACGCGGCCGCGATCGGCGCAGCGCTGCGGGCCCAGGGCCTGGAGTCGGTGGAGGTCCGCTCCGCCGTGTCCGACCGGACGGAGTACCTGCGCCGGCCGGACCGGGGCCGCAGCCTCGCTCCGGAATCCGCCACGGTGCTCGACGGTCACGGGCCGGGCTTCGACGTCGCCATCGTGATCGCGGACGGGCTCTCGGCGACGGCGGTCGCGCTGAACGCGGTCCCCGCCGCCACGGCGCTCGCGGCGCGGGTGCGCCGGGCGGGCTGGAGCCTCGCCCCGGTGGTCGTCGCGAGCCAGGGGCGGGTGGCGATCGGCGATCCCATCGGGGCGCGGCTGGGGGCGCGCTGCGTCGTGGTGCTAATCGGGGAGCGGCCGGGCCTGTCGGCCTCGGACAGCCTCGGCTGCTACGTCACGTTCGGCCCGGAGCCGGGGCTGCCCGATTCCCGGCGCAACTGCATCTCGAACATCCGGGAGGGCGGCCTTTCGGTCGAGGCGGCCGCCGGGCAGATGGAGGCGCTGCTGCGGGCGATGCTGGCCCAGGGCACCAGCGGCGTCGCGCTGCGCCGGGAGGATCCCGCCGAGCCGACGCCGGCTCTGCCGGCCGGGTAGCCCCGCCGCCTTCACGGCGGGGCGCTATCCCTTCAAGCCCGGAGGTCGGGGGCCGCGCGGTGGCGGGTCGCCTGCTCGTAATCGTAGGCGAGCCCGAGGAGGTCGGCCTCGCTCCAGAGCGGCCCGACGAAGATCAGGCAGAAGGGCGAGCCCGAGGCGTAGCGGCCGGCCGGCACGACCACGCCCGGCAGCCCGGCGATGTTGATCTCGCACACGGTGGTCTCGTGGATCGTCTCCGACCCGTGCAGGGCCGGCACCGCGTCGCGGGTCTGAGGGAAGACCAGGGCGTCGAGACCCTGCTCCGCCATGACCGCGGTGAAGATGTCGAGGTAGCGCTCGCGCGCCGCCAGGAAATCCGAGAGATCCGGCGGGGCGAGGGGATCCGCGCGACAGGCCGCGAAGGCCGGCACCTGATTCATCCAGTCGAGGACGCCGCCCGGGGCCAGGGGATCTTCCGCCTTCGTGGCGGCATCGAATTCGGCGAGGGTCCGGTAGGCGGCCTGCGGACCGAGCCGTTGCAGATAGTGGTGGAGGTCGTAGAGCACGCTCTCGATGCCCCGGGCATCGTAGTGATCGAGGCCGGCGACGGGCTGGCCGAGGTCCGCGAAGCCGCTGCCCGCGAAGGGATCGGCCACCAGGGTGGCGCCCCGTGCGGCAATCTCATCCTGGGCCCGGGCGTAGAGCTGGATCGTCTCCGCGGAGAGGGCCCGGTCGCGCCAGCCCGGCCCGTAGAGCCCCGAGCGTTTTGCCCGCAGGGCCGTCTCGGAGAGCTTGGCAGCGTAACCGCC
>NZ_BACT01000630.1:0-7938 GCF_000333255.1 Methylobacterium sp. B1
CCCCGGCCGTAGGTCGTCCCCTGGGTATCGGGCAGATAGATCGCGTCGATTTCGACCAGCACCGGGCGGCCGGCCTCCGCCTGACGCACGGCATGGGCCTCAAGGCCCCCGTAGACCGCGAGTTCCAGCACCTCCAGCCCATAGAGCCGCTCGATGTCGCCGGGCGGCGGCTTGAAGAAGGTGAACTGGTCGCCCTCGAAATCCTGCCGCAGGGTGAAGCCCAGCATCGCCTCGGGCACGAGGCCGCGTCCGTGCAGGAGCTCGATCCAGAGGTCGACGTAGCAATTCGTCTCCGGCCAATCGCGGCCGGACCCGTGGAGCGGGTGCGGGGCGTAGGGTCCCGCGGCTCCGAGATCCTCCGGCCGGCGCAGAGCGGCGGTCACCGCCTCAACCCCACAGCTCGGCGCGGACGGCCTCAGGCCAGGCGGCGAGATCGAGTCCGTGGTGGCGCAGCAGCGCCAGGGTGATCCGCTCCAGGCCGAAGCCGACGCAGGCCGTATGGGCGACCGCGCCATCCGCCTGATGCAGGTCCCAGGTGCTGCCGAAATGGTCCTGGTGATAGTTGAAGCTGAGACAGGCGGTCGGATTCTCGACGCTGTTGACCGGGACGTTCAGTTCGAACTTGAGGCCCTGCGCCCGCTGGTTGTTGGCGAGCATCCGGCCGGCGCGCCCGAAAAACGGGTCGTTGGCCGCGTCGATGGCGAGCGGAAGACCGAGGTCGCGCATCATCGCCGTGCCGCGTTCAAGCCACGACTCGCGGAAGGCCAGAACCTGCTCGGGACTGCCCATGCGCACGTATTCGCGCATGCGGAAGAGCTGCATCCGGGTCGGCTCCAGCGAGGGCTCGCGCCGGAAGCAATAGGATTGCAGGTCGAAGAGGCGGCCCGCGGCGGGCAGCGCCCCCCGGGCGGCAGCCACCGGATAGACCGGGTAGCAGGCCGCGGGCGTCAGGACGACGTCGGTGGCCTCCTGCTGGCCGGTCCAGTCGGTCCCGGCCTCCAGACAGGCGAGGATCTCGGCATGGCCGCGGGCGTCGCCGCAGAAGCTGTGGACGGTGCCGGCGAGGTTCGGGAACCCCTTGAGGTACCCGCTGCGCTCGAAGGCCGACCGGCTCATCGCGGGCGGGAAGCGCAGCACCTCGGCCCCCTCGGCGGCGCCGAGACGCGTGATCATCCGGTCGAGGGCGTCGACGACGCTCTCGAAGCCGCCGCTGCGGCCGTAGAGGCCGTCGACGCCGGTCCGGACCAGCAGCCCGTGGTCGAACAGGCGGTCGAGGAACGTCGGACCGCCGGCCGGCTCGTCCTCGGGGAGGACGTCGCCGGCGGGAGAGGAGATCGATTCCATCACGCACTCATGAGCTGGCCGCTGCCCTTCTGCACGAGCAGGAGCTTGGCGGTGTTGGCGAGGATGCGATCGTTGCCGATCATCAGCGGTGCGGAGAGGACGTCGCGCAGCGGCCGTCCCAGGCTGAAGGGCGTGTCGTTCCTGTATCCGGCGAGACCGACGATCGCGAGCGCACCCCGCACGATCTCGACCGCCATGTCGGAGACGGTGACCTTAAGGTTGTTCAGCATCACGCAGAAGCCGACGGAGCCGATCGTGTCGGCGTCCCCGTGCGCATCCTCGAAGCGGCGCAGGGCCGACACGATGGTGCCGCGCATAGCCTGGTGCGCGTTAGAGACCTCGGCCAGCCGCAGGGCCGTGGGCGGGACCTGCCCGGGCCGCCGTCGGGCCTCGGCCTGCACGAAGGCGCGGGCGCGGTCCACCGCGTAGGTCGCGATCCCGTACCACACGCTGCTCCACAGCAAGTGCGACGAGGCCAGCATCGACTGGGCGGCGATCTCCGCGAACGGCTTCGGCAGGATCTGCTCGACCGGGACGTTCCGGGCTTCCAGGCGGAAGCCGTCGCTGCACGTCCCGCGCATCCCGAGGGTGTCCCAATCCCCCGTGCGCACCAGGGAGATCTGATCGGCCATCAGCGCGACGAGGACCTGATCGGACGTCGCCGCGTCCGGATGGCGCCGAGCCGTGGCGAGGATCAGGTCGGCCCGGGCGCCGTAGGAGATCACCGACGCGTCCTTGCCGAGGGCGAAGACCTCACCGGTGGTCTCCACTGCGCAGAGGCTGTTGCGCAGGTCGCCGCCGATGCCGGCTTCGGTGGTCGAGGAGGCGACCAGCAATTGCTCGCGGGCGATCCGCTCCATCAGGCGGCCGTGCCACGGGCTGTCGAGCCCGTGGGTCACGAGGCTCGACACCTTGATGTGGTGCATCGCGAACACCATCGCGGCCGCGCTGCAAGCCTGCCCGAGCGTGCTGCACAGCTCGGCGATCTGGACGAGCCCAGCCCCCTCGCCGCCGAACTGCCCCGGGATCTGAAGACCGAGGAGGCGCTCGGCCTTCAGCGCCGCCACCGCCTCTTCGGGGAAGCGGCCTTCGCGATCGACGGCGTCGGCGTGACGCGCCGCCACCGCCGCCACCCGCTCGGCGCGCGCGGCAAACGTGCTCATGCGGCTTCCTGCTGGATCAGCGTGGAGACGGCCTCGCGAATCGCGCGGATGGACGAGAACGACTTGCGGTTCAGGAGTTCATCGGGGAACTCGATGTTGAAGCGCTCCTCCAGCGCCAACATCAGCTGCACCGAGCCGAACGAATCCAGCCCGCGATCGAACAGGCTGTCATCCTCGGAGAGCTGGTCGGCCTTGCCGGCGAAGGCTTCGTTCGATCCTAGGATCTCACGGATATCCTGAGCGATGTTCAAGGCGGAACTCCCTATTCCAGTCATAACGACGCTATTGAACGGATCGGCCCGCCGTCAAATTATCTATTGATTAATAGTAAATAGCCGTGCGCGTGTTGCGATACGGGGATGCGCGCGGCGTATCCAGGCAGCTCACGCGGCCCGAGCGCTATATTGGCCGCCGCTACCTTTACGATCACTTTCCGGCTCTTTAATTCGCGATCGACTCTCCCGCCAATTCGCGGATTTAGCAACTTACGCGCTTAAATGCGCGGCGTGACGTCAGTTCGGGATGAGGAGCCATTTAGGACGATTCGGGACTCGTCGTGACGTGGCGGGGCCATCGTGGCCATAAGGTTGCGGCTTCGCCTGTCCCGGGCGGAGCCCCAGGCATCAGCCGGCGCGCGATGATCGACAATCTTCAAATTCTGCGTGCCGTCGCGTCATACCTTGTCTTCCTCACGCATTACGGCCTGTATATCGGACCGGTTTTGCCGCGACCGGATCTCCTGGCCTTCGGCGCCTTCGGCGTGGACGTCTTCTTCGTCCTGTCCGGGTTCATCATGTTCGTGAGCACCAGCGGCCGCCGTGAGAGCCCCGGTGGGTTCCTGCTCCGCCGGGCGTCGCGCGTCGTCCCGGTCTACTGGCTCGTCACGATCGGCCTGGCGCTCATCGCGCTGACCGGCCTGAAGCCTATCGGGATCATGGAGGTCCGGCCGGACTACCTCATCCAGTCGTTGCTGTTCCTGCCGTTTTCCCGCGGAGGCTTCATCGAGCCTCTGAATTCCGTCGGCTGGACGCTCAACTACGAAATGTTTTTTTACGTGGTCTTCGCGGGCCTGCTGCTGGTGTCGAAGCCCGCCGTCCGGGCGCTGGGCGCGGCCGCAATCTTCCTCGCGTTGATCCTGCTCGGACTTCTGCCCGCCCCGGGCCTGTACTGGGCCTACTACACGAAGCCGATCATCATCGAGTTCGCCGCCGGCATCGGCCTGGGCTACGCCTATCTGCGCCTCGGCATCCCGCCCGCGGGCTTCCCGGTCAGGCGCTTGGCCTGTGCCGCCCTGTCCGCGGCGGCGCTGCTCGTCCTCGGCGGCCAGATCGCCACCACGCTGCTCGACGCCAGCCCCGAATTGTCTGGATTCGCCCGGCCGCTGGTCTGGGGCTCCGCGGCCGTCCTCGTCGTCGGCGCGATGCTGCTCCTGGAGCAGGGCGGCGTCGCGCTGAAATCGCGCTGGCTGCTCTCGCAAGGCAATGCCAGCTACTCCTTCTACCTGGTCCACAACCTGCTGCTTCACAGCGCCGCCAAGCTTGCAGCGCTCCTCGTCGCCCCCGGATACGCGCGTGCCGCTCTCATCTTCGCCATCGCGTTTCCGGCCTCTGTGGCCGCGGGAGAGGTGCTGTTCCGATATGTCGAGACCCCTCTGATCGCCGGCCTGCGACACCGGCTCCATCGACGGACGCGTCCTGCCTCTCAGCCGACGCCGATCGCCTCGTAGCCTGCGCCACGCAGGATCTCCGCGGCGCAGGCCGCGACCGGCTTGCGCTGCCAGTGCATAAACCGAAGCCACGCGCTGACCGCGCAGAGAATGCCGATCATTAACGTTACTAATTCATAAAAATTAAGTTTACACTCGGTATTACACATCTGAACAGGGCCTATTTCCAACTGTTGTCGAGGCGGTGACCCCTTTTTTAGGGCCGATGTCTCCATTACTCTTTCCAGTGCGCCTCTGCTCGCTGTCACAGGCGGGGGCGGCAGGACAGTATTGATTGGTCCCGCGTCTGGCGTGCCGACGAGGAAGCTGTGATGCGTGTCGCGATTGTTCACGACTGGTTGTATATCGTCGGTGGCGCCGAGCGTGTCCTCGAGCAGCTGCTGCGGATCTATCCCGACGCGGATGTCTTCGCGCTCTTCGATTTCCTGTCCGAAGAGGATCGGGAGCGGCTGGGCTACACGCAGGCGCGGACAAGTTTCATCCAGCGCATGCCGTTCGCGCGGACTCGGCACCGCAACTACCTGCCCCTGATGCCGCTCGCGATCGAACAGTTCGACCTCTCGGCCTACGATCTCGTCATCTCCAGCAGCTACGCGGTGGCCAAGGGCGTCCTGACCGGACCCGACCAGCTGCACGTCTCCTACATTCACTCGCCCATGCGCTACGCCTGGGACATGCAGCATACCTACCTGAGGGAGAGCGGCTGCGACGCCGGGATGAAGAGCCTGCTCGCCCGGCTCATCCTGCACCGGATGCGGGTCTGGGACTTCCGCACCGCAGCCGGTCCCAACGCGATCGTGGCCAATTCCGCCTTCGTCGCCCGGCGCATCCACAAGGTCTACGGCCGCACCGCCGAGGTCATCCACCCGCCCATCAATCTCCCGAGCCAGCGCTACGACGGGCCGCGCGGCAACCACTTCCTCGTGGCCAGCCGGCTCGTGCCCTACAAGAACGTCGAGGCCGTGATCCGCGCCTTCGCCCTGCTTCCCGATCTCGAACTCGTGGTGGCGGGCACCGGGCCGGATGCGGCACGGCTGCGGGAGATCGCCGGGCCCAACGTGTCGTTCTCCGGCTTCGTCTCCGACGGGGAATTGCGGCGCCTCATGGCCACGGCCCGGGCCTTCATCTTCGCGGCCGAGGAGGATTTCGGGATCATCGTGGTCGAGGCCACGTCGGAGGGCACGCCGGTCCTCGCGCTGGGCCGCGGCGGCGCCCGCGAGACGGTTCAGGTCCGCGGCCCGCAGCGCACCGGGATGTTCTTCGACACGCCGGAGCCGCAGGCCATCGCCGATTGCGTGGGCCGGTTCCTGCAGCAGGAAAGCCTGTTCACCCGTGAGGCCTGCTGGGCGCAGGCCGAGATGTTCTCGGCCGAGCTGTTCCGGAGCCGCTTCGTGAGCTTCGTCGGTCAGCAGATGGCTCTCCATCAAGCCGCCTGCGAGACGCGCCCGCGGATCCTGCCGCGGCTCGAAGCCGTCGGCTGAGGACGCGCCGCATGTCCTTCCTGACTGTCGATCTGGCCGACCGGGCGCCGGTCCGCGCCCTCCCCCAGGAGCCGATGCGCGGCGGCCCGCTGGCCGCCGCCCTCTCCCGGATCTGGCATCGCCGCTACCTGTTCGCAGCGGTGTTCGTCGGGATCCTCGGCCTCGCCGTAACCGCCCTGCTGATGATTCAGCCCCAATACGTGGCGAGCGGCTCGGTGATCGTCGCCGAAGCGGAGCCCGGGGCGAACAACGCCTCCATGGCCTGGATCCAGAAGATCGGCGATCCGGCCGATATCGAGAGCCAGATCCTGGTGATCCGCTCGCCCCGGCTGCTGCGTCTCGCGATCGACGACGGCCTGATCGCGGCCGTCATGGCCGAGTGCCGCTCTGCGGCGACCCGCGGGCATCCCGACGAGATCAGCGCCAAGAAGGAAGCGGCCTGTACGAAGCTCACGACGGATCGCAACGCCCTCGTGGAGTATCTTCAGAAACGCTACACGGTCCTGAGTTCGGGCCGCTCGCGCATTATCACCATCGGTTACAAGTCGCCGCTGCCCGACACGGCGCAGACGATGGCCAACGGCCTGATCAACGCCTTCCTGGAGGATCAGCGCGAGACGCAGGCCTCGAGCCGGAAGGCGGCCGCCGACTGGCTGCATGCCGAGATCAGCCAGCTCGATGCATCGATCCGCGCGGACGAGACCCGGATCCAGACCTTCCGCCGTCGCAAGGGCCTGCTGAAGGGCTCGACGGCCCCGATCAGCGCCGAGCGACTGACCAGCATCAGCCAGCAGCTTGCCGCTGCGGAGACGGCCAAGGCGGATGCCGCCGCGCGTCTCAGCGAGATCGAGAACAAGGGCGCTCGCGGCGCCGACAGTGCCCCGGCGGTGCTGGCCAGTCAGACCGTCGTATCCCTGAAGCAGCAACTCAGCGGCGTCAGTGCGCAGCTCGCCAACCAGAGCACGCTGCTCGGGGCGAGCCACCCGGTCATCCGGGCGCTCGAGACCGAGCAGGCGAGCCTGCGCACGCGGATCGAGCAGGAGGTCGGCAACGTGGCGAAGGGCTTGCGCAAGTCCTACGAGGCGTCGAACGCCCTCGCCAAGTCGCTGCGCGCCCAGCTCGAAACCGCCAAGACCGACGCCGCCGCCGCCATGGACGACGAGGCCTCGATCGAGGGCATGGTCCGCAACGCGGAGATCAAGCGCACCCGCTACGCCGATCTGGTGAAGCGGGCGGGCGAGCTGGAGACCGAGCGGCGCATCCTCACCGGCAGCACGCGGCTGGTCAGCCTCGCCGAGCTGCCGCAGGAGCCGTTCTCGCCGAAGGCCGTGCCGTTCCTGGCGGGCGGCTTCGTGCTCGCCGGCGTCCTCGCCGCCGCTGCCGCGCTGCTGCGCGACTACACCGACCGACGGGTGCGCAGCTCCGCGCAGCTCATGGCCGGCACCGGCGCCCCGGTCTTCGCGCAGCTGCCCAGCCTGGAGCCAGCCGGGCTGGTGGGACGCTTCTCCGAGCGTCAGCGGACGCTCGACCTCCCGGAGGCCCTGGCGCGGGCGCGGGTCGATCCGGTGATGCAGAACGTCCTGCGCAACCTGCACGCCCATCTCGTCCTGGCGGGCTCCGGCAAGTCCCGCGTCATCCTGGTGACCTCGGCGAAGCCGCGCGAGGGCAAGTCGTTCACGGCCTTCGCGCTGGCCGGGATCGGCGCCGCCGGCGGGCGACGGGTCCTCGTCGTCGAGTGCGACCTGCGGCGCCCGAATTTCGAGGCGTCGCTCGGGCTCGGCCGCGGGCCGGGCCTCGGCGGCGTGCTCCGCGGCGAGATCGACCCGGCCGAAGCCGTGGTCCCGGCCGGACGCTTCGACGTCATTCCGGCGGGTACGCCGACGGCCGACTCAACCGAGCTTCTGATGAGCGACCGGATGGCGGGCTTTCTCGACTGGAGCCGCCGCTACGACCTCGTCCTTCTCGATACGCCGCCCACCAGCCTCCTGATGGACGCGCCGACGCTCGCCCGCCACGTCGACGGGGTGCTCTGCTGCGCCCGCTACGGCCGCTCGCAGCTCTCCGACACCGTCGAGACCGTGGCGAACCTGCGCCGCGCCGGCGGACACGTGCTCGGAATCGCGATGACGATGGTCCGGCCGGGCACCCAACCGACCTACGATGTGATGCCCCTGCCCGATCCACGCACGGCCGCGGGCGCCCGATGACAGACGTCCTTCCCGCC
>NZ_BACT01000629.1:0-2515 GCF_000333255.1 Methylobacterium sp. B1
GTCACATCGACGAGGCGTTCAAGCTGCTGCAGCAGGCCGCCGATGCGAGCCCCCGGGACGGGATGATCGTCGACAGCCTCGGCTGGGCCTATTACCGCCTCGGCCGTTGGGACGATGCGGTGCGCGAGCTGGAGAAGGCGGTCGAGCTGAAGCCCGGCGATCCGACCATCAACGACCACCTGGGCGACGCCTACTGGCGTTCGGGCCGGCGCCTCGAGGGCAAGTTCCAGTGGCAGCACGCCAAGGATCTGAACCCCGAGCCGGACGACCTCACGCAGATCAACGCGAAGCTGAAGGACGGTCTGCCCGACATCGAGAAGCCGACCGCCACCGCCGAGACCGTGCCGGCCCCGGTCGCCGCCCCGCACAACGCCGAGAACCCGGAATTGCCGAAGGGCGCCCCCCAGCCGCACGAGGCGCCGGGCGCCGCCGACAAGGCCAAGAAGTCGGGGGGCTAGCGCCCCTCTCCCGATCCTGCGCGCCGGCGGTCCGCACCTCGTTCGTCACGGCGGTGCGGCGGCCGGCGCCGCCCGCAGCCGAAGCTCGGGCGCGCCGTCCCGAAGATCCGCAAGGCGGCTTCGGGCCGCAAGGGCAAGATCTTCGGCCTCCGGGCATGAGCCTGCGCCCGTTCAGGCTCCCGGCGCCTGCGTAAGATCGCCGGTATTCTGCACCCGACATCCCGTCGCGCCGTCCTGCAAAGCGCAAAGACGAACGGGATTCTCTTGGGGACCGTAGCTCAAGAGGCCTAATTGCCTGCCGATCCGGGCCCGCTAGGCTCGCGCCTCCGCAACCTGTCGGAGTGGATCGTGAAAGCGCTGAAGCCGGTCTGGATCCTGCTGGCCCTCGCCTATGCGGCATCCGGAATCCCGGCCGATCCTGCGAGCGCGCAGGACACGGTGTCCGGGCCGGCTGCGTCCATCCTGGAGGCCGTCCCCGTCTCGAACGCGCCGCTCGGCGGCTTTCCCTACTTCGCGCTCCCAGACGGCTACCAGCCGCTGAACCCGCCCGAGACCCGCGCTTTCGGGCATTTCCTGTTCTGGACCGGCACGGCGCTCCACGAGGTCGAGGGCAAGGTCTTCCTGTCCATCATCGGCACCAAGGACGGCAAGACCTACGCATCCTATGAGCTGAAGAAGAACATCGAGGCCGTGCTGACACAGGCCGGCGGCCTGAAGATTGCCGACAGCAGGATCCCCGCCTCCCTCACGGAGACGCTGCCCGAGGACATCCGGATCGGGATGTATGAGGGCCTGGGCAATGTCTACAACGAGCCGGCGCAGACCTGGGTGATCCGCCGGCCGGATCGGCAGATCTGGGTCCATTTCGTGCCCGGCAGCAACAACGCGGCCTGGACCATCCTGGAGACCAAGCCGTTTCTCCAGACCGCCGCCCTCCTGCCCGCCGAGCAGCTGAAGCAGGACCTCGACACGACGGGAAAGGCGGTGATCCAGGTCAACTTCGCCACCGACAGGACCGAGATCCTGCCGGCCTCCGCCCCGCAGATCGACGCGGTGGCGGGCCTGCTGCGGACGAATCCCCGAGGCGGCCTCCCGCGGCAACCGGTCGGACTGGATGGCGCGCCCCGGCCGCAACCGCTAGGCGCGCCCTGCGGCGAAACAGTCCCGCCGCCGCGGATCCGTCGCGGCTGCGGGAACCTGAGGCCGCACCGGCACTTTCGCATCCGAACCTTTTCGACTGACGGAGCGAAAGCATGGCCGAGAGCGGCACCAGCACCACACCCCGGACCCACAAGACCCGCAACGACACCGACTCGAACGCCAAGAAGGTCTCGATCGACGCCCTGAACGCACGGCTCGCGGACGGCATCGACCTCGCCCTGGCGATCAAGCAGGCGCACTGGAACCTGAAGGGCCCGCAGTTCATCGGCATCCACGAGATGCTCGACGGGTTCCGCACCGAGCTGGACGACCTCAACGATAAGGTCGCCGAGCGCGCGGTGCAGCTCGGCGCCACGGCCTTCGGATCGGCCCAGGTGGTCGCCGAACGCACGAAGCTGCCGCCCTACCCGACCGGCATCTACGCCATCGCCGACCACGTCGCGGCGCTGATCGACAGCTATGCCGGCTACGCCAACGCCGTGCGCGAGAACATCGACGAGACCGACGAAGCGGGCGATCCCGGCACGGCCGACCTGTTCACCGAGATCTCCCGGGCGGTCGACAAGCACCTCTGGTTCCTGGAGGCCCACGTCCAGGAGCCGACCGGCGCCCTGCGCGACGGCAATCCGGGCCGCTGAAGGCGCGCGGTCCTTCTGAAGGCGCTGGCCCGAGGGATCACACGTCCCCGTCCGAGACCGGCGCCGTCCCGGACGCGTGCAGTCCCCCCTCCCCCTGTGGGGAGGGGCCAGGGGCGGGGGCGGCTCTGGACCGAGCGGTCCGGTGACGTCCGAACGCCCCCGGTCCCGGGCCTCCCCAGACGGCGGAGGAGCGCGCATCGCGGATGAACCGGCGCGGCGATCCGAAAGCGCCGAGGGGGAGCGACGCGGCATCCCTCA
>NZ_BACT01000628.1:0-3527 GCF_000333255.1 Methylobacterium sp. B1
CGCTCGTCCAGAACCGCGTCGGCACCGGCCTCCACGTGGAAGTCGAGATAGGCGATCAGATCGGCTTGCGCGTCGTTGGGGCTCGGCATGGAGAGGAGCATGTGGGAACGCCGCAGCCTGTGGACAACTCTCGAAACCCGCCGGCCGGGCAAGGTCTTGCGTGACGGAACAGCGCGATTCCGCGGGCCCCGCCCCACCCGCCGTCTGACCGGCATGCCGGGTTGCGGACGGGGTGGGATCGTCCGGCACCCGTCACATGTACCGCCCCGTGCGGCAAAGGGAACTTTGCCTTAAGCCGGATCTTCGGCAACTTGCCTTTCTAGCTTGGAATCGCTTGAGACGGCAGCAGGGATGCCGGCCCACCGCGGTTCGGGGGCTGGAAGAAGACTGGAAGAAGAAAAGGAGAGGCGAGGATGGCGCTGCCCGAACGCGAGAGCATGGATTTCGACGTGGTCGTGGTGGGCGCCGGCCCGGCCGGCCTCGCCACCGCGATCCGCCTGAAGCAGCGCGCCGCCGAGATCGGCGAGGAGATCAGCGTCGTCGTCGTCGAGAAGGGCTCCGAGGTCGGCGCCCATATCCTCTCGGGCGCGGTGATCGACCCGATCGGCCTCGACCGGCTCCTGCCCGAATGGCGCCAGGACCCGGAGCGGCCGCTCAAGACGGAAGTTCAGCGCGACGAGTTCATGATGCTCACCAAGAACAGCGGCATCACCCTGCCGAACCTGTTCTTCCCCAAGCTCATGTCGAACCACGGCAATTTCGTCGGCTCGCTCTCGAACGTCTGCAAGTACCTGGGCGCGCAGGCCGAGGCGCTCGGCGTCGAGATCTATCCGGGCTTCCCGGCCTCCGAGGTGCTGTTCGACGACAAGGGCGCGGTGGCGGGCATCGCCACGGGCGATCTCGGGATCGGCAAGTCCGGCGCGCCGCGCGAGGACTACACCCGCGGCATGGAGCTGCGCGCCAAGTACACGGTGTTCGGCGAGGGCGCCCGGGGCAACCTGACCAAAGGCCTGATCCAGCGCTTCTCGCTCAACCGGCACAGCGACCACTTCAAGTACGGGCTCGGCGTGAAGGAGCTCTGGCAGCTCGCGCCGGGCAAGTTCGAGCCTGGGCTCGTGCGCCACACCATGGGCTGGCCGCTGCCCAACAAGGCCGGCGGCGGCTCCTGGCTCTACCATTTCGACGACAACCTGCTCTCGGTCGGCTTCGTCACGCACCTGAACTACGAGAACCCGACCCTGTCGCCGTTCGAGGAGTTCCAGCGCTTCAAGACCCACCCGCTGATCGCCGAGACCTTCGAGGGCGCCAAGCGCATCGGCTACGGCGCGCGCGCCATCATGGAGGGCGGCTGGCAATCGGTGCCGAAGCTGGTCTTCCCCGGCGGCTGCCTGGTCGGCTGCTCGGCGGGCTTCGTCAACGTGCCGCGGATCAAGGGCTCGCACAACGCGGTGCTCTCCGGGATGCAGGCGGCCGACGCCATCGCGGACGCCCTGAAGGCGGGCCGCGCCGGGGACGAGCTCACCGCCTACGAGGCCGGCTGGCGCGACAGCCCGATCGGGCAGGACCTGAAGGCGGTGCGCAACGTCAAGCCGCTCTGGTCCAAGTACGGCACGCTGGTGGGCGTCGGCCTCGGCGGGATCGACATGTGGGCGACGAGCATCTTCGGCGCCTCGCCGTTCGGCACGCTCAAGCACGGCAAGCCCGACCACGCCTGCCTCAAGCCGCTCTCCGAGGTGACGCCGATCGTCTACCCGAAGCCCGACGGCAAGCTGACCTTCGACCGGCTCTCCTCGGTCTACCTGTCGAACACCAACCACGAGGAGGACCAGCCGCCGCACCTCAAGGTCCGCGACTTGGAGCTGCAGAAGCGCTCCGAGCACGACGTCTATGGCGGGCCGTCCGGCCGCTACTGCCCGGCGGGCGTCTACGAGTGGGTGGCGGATTCCGCCGCGAGCGACGGGGTGCGCTACCAGATCAACGCGCAGAACTGCGTCCACTGCAAGACCTGCGACATCAAGGATCCGAACCAGAACATCGACTGGGTGACCCCGGAGGGGCCCGGCGGGCCGAACTACCCGAACATGTGAGGCGCCCGGACCGGGCTGGGAGGACGCGGCGTCATCCTTTCGCCTTGCGGGGCTGGCGGGATGGGTTCAGTGTCCCCAGCGTTTTTTCGGGGATGCCCCGCCATTCTCGCGCCCGGCCCCTGACGGGCCGGCGCCCAGGAGCCGCGATCGGTTCATGATGATCACACGCGCCCGCCGGAGCGTCTCGGCGCTCGCCCTTCTGCTCGCCGCCGGGCTGCCGCAGACCGTGCTGGCCGCGCAGCCGAGGGAATCGACCCCGGTGCTCGACTACGAGCCCGCGGATTCGCTGGAGGGCAACTTCCTCTCCGCCTACATCGCGGGCGCGTCCCGGGACACGGCGGCGGCGGCGACCTTCTACCGCGAGGCGGTCAAGGCCGATCCGCGCAACGCCGAGCTGGTCGAGCGCGCCTTCATCTCGCTGCTCGCCGACGGCGCCCTGCCGGACGCGTTCCGCACCGCCGAGAAGCTCATCGCCCGCGATCCCACCAACGGGCTCGCCAACCTCTCCCTCGGGGTGCGCCAGATCAAGGCGGGCCAATGGGCCGCCGCCCGCCAGAACTTCTCGCGAAGCGGCCGCGGGGCGGCCACCGACCTGACCGCGACGCTGCTCACCGCCTGGTCGTATGCCGGCGCGGGCGACGGCAAGAAGGCGCTGGAGACGGTCAACAAGCTCCGGGGCGAGCGCTACTACAACACCTTCCGCGACTACCATGCCGGCCTGATCGCCTCGGTGACCGGCGACAACGCCGAGGCCGAGCGGCGCCTCAAGGCCGCCTACGAGGCCGACCGCAACACCCTGCGCATCGTCGACGCCTATGCCCGGATGGAGGCGAGCCTCGGCCGCACCGATCTGGCGATCCAAGCCTATTCCGACTTCGACCAGCTCTCGCCCCGCCACCCGCTGGTGCGCGACGCCCTCGACAAGCTCAAGGAGGGCAAGCCGCTCACGCGGCTGATCGGCACCGCCCAGGAGGGCGCAGCCGAGGTGCTGTACGGGCTGGGCTCCGCGGGCTCGACGCAGGGCGACGAACTGCCCGCCGTGATCTACCTGCGGCTGGCGCTCTACCTCGCCCCCGACCACGCCCTCGCCCGGCTGACGCTGGCCGACACGCTGGACCGGATGAAGCAGCCCGAGCGGGCCAACGAGGCCTACGCGCAGATCCCGGCCGCCTCCCCGCTCAAGCTCAACGCCGACATCCAGATCGGCCTGAACCTGGAGCAGATGGGCAAGGGCGACGAGGCCCTGGCCCATCTCGACGCGGCGATGAAGGCCCACCCGGACGACATCGACGTCATCACGGCGCTGGGCAACGTGCAGCGCGCCCGCAAGAAGTACGAGGAGGCGGCCGCCACCTACACCCGGGCCATCGGCCTGATCGGCGACCGGCCGCAGGCCAATTACTGGACGACCTACTATTTCCGCGGCACCGCCTACGAGCG
>NZ_BACT01000627.1:0-12395 GCF_000333255.1 Methylobacterium sp. B1
CCTCCAGGATCGAGGCGCGCTTCTCGCGCTCGGCCTACATCTGGCGGGCCATGGCCCCGGCGAGATCGGCCGGGAGCACGATATCCTTGATCTCGATCCGGTTGATCTTGACGCCCCAGGGCGAGGCCGCCGCATCCATCACCCGGAGCAGGCGTTCGTTGATCTCGTCACGGTGGGCGAGGAGCTGGTCGAGATCCATCGCGCCGACCACGGTGCGAATGTTGGTCATCGTCAGGGTGGTGGCGGCGAGGTCGAGGTTCGAGACCTCGTAGGAGGCGCGCGCCGCGTCGAGCACTTGGTAGAACACCACCGCGTCGATGGTGACGCCGGCATTGTCGCGGGTGAAGGCCTGCTGGCTCGGCACGTCGATCACCTGCTCCATGACGTTCACCCGCCGGCCGATCCGCTCGACGAAGGGGGTGATCAGTCCGAGGCCGGCATCGAGGCTGCGGGCGTAGCGGCCGAAACGCTCCACCGTGTAGACGTAGCCCTGGGGGACGATCTTCACGCCCGCGGCCAGGGTGATGACCGCCAGCGCCGCAACGCCCACCGCGAAGACGCTCAGCCCGAACGGCAGCCCCATCGACACCCTCTCCGTCCCGGCCGCGCGTCCGGCGCGCGAGACGCAGCCTAGCAGGCTGATGCGCGCCTCGCGACCGCGGTCCCGGACAGCCGAGAAACGGGGCCGCCGCGGCCCGGCGTGAACGGGCCCCCATTCATTTCGATCATCTTTGGTTCAGGCCGCGGCGCTTAGGAAGTCGGCAAGCGTCGCGTTCGTCGTCGCTCCAGACCCTCCAACGCAACGCTTGTTGAAGAAACATTCGGCATGATCCCCGCCACCCTCGCCGCGGAAAGAAGTCCTTTCGCGCCGCTGCGGGCGGCAGAAATCCCCACCCAACCGGATCCGGTGCGCGCGTGAAGATCGCTGTCCTCGCACATCTGAAATACCCGATCGGCCAGCCCTATGCCGGCGGCTTGGAGATGCACACGCATCTCCTCACCGTCGCGCTGAAGCGGCACGGGCACGACGTCACGCTGTTCGCCAGCCGGGGCTCGGACCCGGCGCTCGATCCCGTGATGCTCTGCGATCCCACCGGGGACGCCCTCCTGGACCCGGACCGCGAGGAGGCGATCGACCGGGCGGAGCACGAGGCCTACCGGCGCATGATGGAGATGGTTGCGGCCGGGGGCTTCGATCTGGTCCACAACAATTCCCTGCACGCGCTGCCGCTGTGCGAGAGCACCCGGATCGGCCTCCCTTGGGTGACAGTGCTGCACACGCCGCCCTTCGAGTCCCTGGTCGCCGGCATCGTCGATGCCGATCCCGACATGGCCTTCCTCGCGGTCTCGCCGTCGCTGGCGCAGGAATGGGCGCATCTCGTCCCGAACGCGCAGGTGGTCGACAACGGCGTCGATCTGTCGACCTTCGTGTTCTCGGAAGAAGCCGACGTTCCGGCCTTCGCCTTCTGGTCGGGCCGAATCGTGCCCGAGAAGGGTCTGCACCTCGCCATCGACGCCGCCCGCGCCGCCGGGCTGCCGCTGACCTTCGCCGGCCCGAAGCTCAATCCCGGCTACTGGGCCGCCGAGATCGCCCCACGCATGGGGCCGGACCTGACGCATCTCGGCCATCTCGCGCACCGGGATCTGGCCCATCATCTCGGCCGGGCGCGGGTCGCGATCGTCTCGCCCCGCTGGGAGGAGCCCTTCGGCCTCGTCGTGGCGGAGGCGCTCGCCTGCGGCACCCCCGTGGCCGCCTTCCGCCGCGGTGCCATGCCCGACATCCTGGACGCGTCCTGCGGCCGCCTCGCCCGTCCGGACGATCCGCAGGATCTCGCGGTGGCCATCCGGGAGGCCGCCGGCCTGTCGCGCCGGGCCTGCCGCGACCGGGCGGAGGCGCTCTACGACGCCACCGCCATGACAGGACGCTACCTGGAAGCGTACGATGCGGTGATCGCGCGCTGCGCCGAGCGGGCGCGGCCCGCCCTGCGCGTCGCCGGAGGACGCGGCTGAGCGGCGCAGATACGCGCGCCGTGCCGCATTTCCGCACCCGAGCCCGGAGCCCGGCGGCTCGACGCCCCGCCCCCGACCTCCGCGGCGCATGACGGTGCCACGGGAGACCTGACATGACCACGGACGCCGACCATCCGGCCCCCCTGCCCTGCGTCGTCTGCATTCCCGCCCGGAACGAGGCCGAGCGCCTGCCCCGCCTGCTCGCCTCCCTGGCCGCGCAGGAGGGCGTCTCGGCACGGGCGCCCCTCAGGGTTGTGGTTCTCACCAACAACTGCACGGACGGGACCGTCCAGGCGGTGCGGGACGTCGAAGCCTCGGGCATTCTCGCAACCCTCGCCCTCCGCCTGACCGACGTCGAGCTGGCCGGCGCTGAGGCCCATGTCGGCACGGCCCGGCGCATGGCGCTGGAGGCCGGGGCCGACTGGCTGGAGGCCGACGGACAGCCGGACGGAATCCTCCTCACCACCGACGCGGATGCCCGCCTGCCCGCCGACTGGGTGACGGCGAACCTGCGCGCGCTGGAGGCCGCGGACGTCGTCGGCGGCCGGCTCGTGATCGACGAGGACGGCACCGCGGATCCCGACCTCGTGGCCCTGCACGCACGCATCGAGCGCTACTGGTCCGGTGTCCGCCGCCTGGAGGATCTCCTGGACCCGCCGCCGCACGATCCCGCCCCCCGCCACGGCGACCATACCGGGGCGAGCCTCGCCGTTCCGGCCGTCCTGTACCGGGCGGTCGGGGGACTGCCGGCGCTGCCCTGCGGCGAGGACAATGCCCTCGTCGGGCTGCTGCGCGCCAACGGGGCGCGCCTGCGCCACTGCCCGGAGGTGCATGTGCTGGTCTCGTCCCGCCATCAGGGGCGGGTCTCGGGGGGCATGGCCACCGAGATGCTGCGCCGCGCCCGTGTCCTTCACGGAGAGGCCTACCTGCTGCCGGAGGCCGCCCATTGGCAGGCGCTGATCCTGCCCCGGGCGGCGCTGCCCCCGGGCTTCCATCTGGACCCCGAGGCCCGCGTCGCACCCTGCGGGCGGTTAGGGCTCCCCCCGGGGAATCTCGCCTCCGTCGGGGGCCTGCCCCAACGACATCGCCTTCGTGGAGCGGGCCGACCGCATCCTCGAATCCCCGCAGCGCGCCCGGCGCGGGAATGTCCCTTGGATCAAGCGGTCGCGGATCTAGACGCCCTCGCCCTTTCCCTGAAGGCCGCCGCGTGACCCGCGGCATCGGTATGGTACGTCCACCACCAGGGCGCCGGCCATCTCCAGCGCGCCCGGGCCGTCGCGGGGGCCCTGCCTCGACCCTGCACGATCCTCGGTACGCTCGCCGGCTTCGACACCGCCGGCCTCGACGTCGTCGACCTGCCCGATGATCGCCCCCTCGGCGCCGCGGCCTTCGACGGCCGGGACGGCGAGGCCGAGCGGCCGGAGTCGCTCCACTACGCCCCTCTGAACCATCCCGGCATCCGCGCCCGGACGGCACGCATCGCCGCCTGGGCGGAGCGAACGGACCCGGCCCTGCTCGTGGTCGACGTCTCGGTGGAGGTCGCGCTCCTGGCGCGCCTGCTGTCGGTGCCGACCCTGGTGGTGCGGCTTGCCGGAACGCGGACCGACCGGCCACACCTCGAAGCCTTTCGCAGCGCCACGCGACTGCTGGCGCCCTTCCCCGCCGCGCTCGACGGGTCGTCCGTCCCGGACTGGGTCCGGGCCAAGACGCTGTATGCGGGCTTCCTCGGCGCTCCGGCCCAAGGGCTCACCGAGGGCAGCCGGGACATCGTGGTGGTGTTCGGCCGCGGCGGCACGGGGGGCAGCCTCGCGGATCTCGCCGCGGCGGCGCGGGCGGTGCCCGACCGGCCCTGGCACGTCCTGGGGCCGGTCTCGGGCAGCGGCGAGACGCCGGACAACCTGCACCTGCACGGCTGGGTCCCCGACGTCGAGGCGCGGGTGGCGCAGGCGGCGCTGCTGGTTGGCGGCGGCGGCGACGGTGTGGTCGCGCTCGCCGCCGCGCAGGCGAAGCGCTTCCTCTGCCTGCCGGAGGAGCGGGCCTACGGCGAGCAGACCGAGAAGGCGGAGGCGCTGGCGCGGCTCGGCGCCGCGATCGTCCATCCGGGCTGGCCCCCGGCCTCGGCCTGGCCGGGCCTGATCCGGGACGGCCTCGCCCTCGACCCGGCGGTGATCGGCGCCCTGCACGATCCGGATGCGGTCCGGGGCTGCGCAGCGGCGATCGAGGCGTTGGTCCGGCACCTCTGAATGATCGGCCCGTGACGGTCCGGGGCGGGCGTCCTTGCGGACGCAACGAGGCGGGAGAGCGAACTCCGTCTCCAAACGCACCGCCGCCGAAGCGAAGCTCGCTCCGGCGGACGTGTTTCAGGTTGGGCTCAGGAGATCAGATCGAGCTTCGCAGCCTCGATCCCGTCGGCGCGGATCGCGTCCGGCAGCGAAGAGAAGTCACGATATCCTGCCTCGCGCGCCATCGCGTCGAGGGCCGTCTGCTCGTCATCGGCCGCCCCGGTCCAGAGCACGGCGCCGCTCTTTGTCTGCCTAATCTGGAAAATGCTCATCGATCCCTCCCCGGTCGCGAAAAGACCTTCACAGAATTAACGTCGCCGTTCGTCGCCGGTTGCAGGGGGACCGAACACAACAGCCGCGGTTCGTCGGCGCCAATCCCCTGCGGCGCGAGGCCCGGCGACGGCATCGCGCAATGGCGCTATTCTCATCCGCATCCAGGATGACTCGCCATGAAAACGCCGACCTGCCCGGCGAGGGAGAGACAAGATCAATCGAGCGCCGATTGTGAGGCCCCCGTCGTGAAGTATGTCCGTTGGCGCGCGTCCCGCCTCAGTCTCCTGTGCGGGCTCGCGATCCTAGCCGCGGCGCCGGCCCGGGCCGTCGAGACTGCCGCCGTTCCCGACGCGGCCGCCATCGCCCCGGCGGTGACCGTCGTGCCGGCCGAGAGCCGCGAGATCGTCGAGCGGGCCGTCGTCACCGGCACGCTGGTCCCCCGGGACGAGATCCTCGTATCCCCCGAAGTCGAGGGCCTGCGCATCACCGACCTGCTCGTCGAGGAGGGCGACCGCGTCACCAAGGGGCAGGTCCTCGCCAAGCTGTCGCTGGAGATGATCGCCACGCAGGAGGCCTCCAACGCCGCGGCGATCGCCCGGGCCGAGGCGGCCATCGTCCAGGCCCGGAGCCAGATCGTCCAGGCGGAGGCCGCCAACGTCGAGGCGCGGCAGTCCCTGGAACGCGCCCAGGCGCTGGCCAAGACCGGCAACGCCACCGCGGCCGTGCTGGAGCAGCGCGTCTCGGCGGCCCAGGGCGCGGAAGGGCGCCTCGCCGCCGCCAAGGGCGGTCTGCAATCCGCCCAGGCCGACCTCGCCACCGCCCGCGCCGCGGGCTCCGAGATCGCCCTGCGGCGGGCCCGCACCGATATCCGCGCCCCCGAGGCCGGGATCATCAACCGCCGCACCGCCCGGATCGGGGCCACCGCCACCGCGGCGGCCGAACCGCTGTTCCGGCTGATCGCCCGGGGCGAGATCGAGCTGGAGGGCGAGGTGCCCGAGACGTCCCTGGCGCGCCTCCAGGTCGGCAATCCGGCGAGCCTCGACCTCGACGACGGCCGCCGCCTCGCCGGCACGGTGCGCCGGGTCTATCCGGAGGTCGACCGGGCGACGCGGCTCGGCAAGGTGCGCATCCGCCTCGGCGACGATCCGGCCCTGCGCATCGGCGCCTTCGCCCGCGGCAACGTGGAGATCGCGCGCCGTACGGGCATCGCCGTGCCGGTCTCCAGCCTGCTCTACGCCGCCGACGGCCGCGCCAGCGTCCTCGTGGTGAAGGACGGGCGCGTCGAGGCACGGCCCGTGACCACGGGCCTCTCCGCCGAGGGCTTCACGGAGATCCGCGCGGGCGTCGCCGCCGGCGAGAGCGTCGTGGCCCGCGCCGGCAGCTTCCTGCGCGACGGCGACCGGGTACGCCCCGTGCCGGCTGCCGCCAGCAGCACGCCGATCGCCGACGCGGCCCCGCGGTAGGACGAGTCGAAGGATCCGGCCATGCGCCTCAACGTCTCCGCCTGGGCGATCCGCAAGCCCCTGCCCTCGGTGGTCCTGTTCCTGGTCCTGATGATCCTCGGGCTGGTGAGCTTCCGCTCGCTGCCGATCACCCGCTTTCCCAACATCGACATCCCGATCGTCTCGGTGACGATCACCCAATCGGGGGCGGCCCCGTCCGAATTGCAGACCCAGGTGACCAAGTGGGTCGAGGATTCGGTCGCCGGCGTGAAGGGCGTCAAGCACATCCTCTCGACCATCACGGAGGGGACCTCGACGACGACGATCGAGTTCCGCCTGGAGGTAAACCAGGATCGGGCGACCAACGACGTCAAGGACGCCATCGCCAAGATCCGGCAGAACCTTCCGCGCACCATCGACGAACCGATCGTCTCCCGCGTGGAGATCGCCGGCCTGCCGATCATGGTCTACGGCGCCTCCGCGCCCGCCATGACTCCCGAGGACCTGTCGTGGTTCGTGGACGACGTGGTCGCCCGCGGCCTGCAGAGCGTGAAGGGCGTCGGCGGCGTCGAGCGCCTGGGCGGCGTCGCCCGGGAGATCCGCGTCACCCTGAAGCCCGACCGGCTGCTGGCGCTGGGCATCACCGCCGCGGACGTGAACCGGCAGCTGCGTCTGACCTCGGCCGACATGGCCGGCGGCCGGGCCGAGGTCGGCGGCCAGGAGCAGTCGATCCGGGCGCTCGCCGCCTCGGCGAGCCTCGAGACGCTGGCCAAGACCTCCATCGTCGTGCCGGGCAACCGCAAGGTCCGCCTCGACGAGCTGGCGACCCTGTCCGACACCGCCGAGGAACCCCGCACCTTCGCGCGCTTCAACGGCGAGCCGGTGGTCGCCTTCGCGATCTCCCGGGCGAGCGGCGCCAGCGACGCCGACGTCTCGGTGGGCGTCGCCAAGAAGATCGCGGCGCTCCATGCGGCGAACCCGAACGTGCGGTTCGACCTGATCGACACCAGCGTCGTCAACACGATCGGCAACTACCACTCGGCCATGATGGGCCTGATCGAGGGCGCAGCCCTCGCGGTCGTGGTGGTGCTGCTGTTCCTGCGGGACTGGCGGGCGACGCTGATCGCCGCCGTGGCGCTGCCGCTCTCGGTGCTGCCGACCTTCTGGGTGATGAGCGCACTCGGCTTCTCGCTCAACGCCGTGAGCCTGCTGGCGATCACCCTGGTCACCGGCATTTTGGTGGACGACGCGATCGTGGAGATCGAGAACATCGTCCGGCACATGCGGATGGGGAAGTCGCCCTACCGCGCGTCCCTCGAGGCCGCCGACGAGATCGGGCTCGCGGTCATCGCCATCACGGCGACGATCATCGCGATCTTCTCGCCGGTCTCCTTCATGGGCGGCATCGCCGGCCAGTATTTCAAGCAGTTCGGCCTGACCATCGCGGCGGCGGTGTTCATGTCGCTGCTCGTGGCGCGGCTGATCACGCCGCTGCTCGCCGCCTACTTCCTGCGCGACCACGGGCCGGACCACGAGCGGGACGGCTTCGTGATGCGCGGCTACACCCGCCTCGTCGCCTGGTCGGTCCGGCACAAGCTCATCACGCTGGTGCTCGGCATCGCGTGCTTCGCCGCCTCGATCGCCTCCACGGGCCTGCTGCCCGCGGGCTTCCTGCCGGCGGAGGACCAGGCCCGCACCCTGTTCGTGGTCGAGCTGCCGCCGGGCGCCCGGCTCCCGGACACGGTTCGGGTCACCGACCGCATCGAGGAGAAGATCCGCGCGCTGCCCGAGGTGAAGAGCGTGTTCGTGGACGGCGGCCGCCAGCTGCCGGCCAAGAAGGAGGTGCGGCTCGCGAGCCTGACCATCAACCTCACGCCGAAGAACGCCCGCCACAAGACCCAGAAGCAGGTCGACGCCGAGGTCGCGGCGATCCTGCGGGAGGAGCCGGACCTGCGGTTCTGGGCCCTGCGCGAGGGCGGCCAGCGCGATCTCGCGCTGATCATCGCCGGCCCCGACAAGGCCGTGGTGGCGGAGGTCGCCGCCAAGCTCCAGCGCGAGGCCCAGCGGGTCCCCCACCTCGTCAACGTCATGTCGACGGCGCCGCTCGACCGGACCGAGGTGCGGATCCGGCCGAAGCCCGCGGTGGCGGCCGACCTCGGCGTCAGCACGGACACCATCGCCGAGACGGTGCGGGTCGGCACGATCGGCGACATCGGCATGAACCTCGCCAAGTTCAACGCCACCGACCGGCAGGTGCCGATCCGCGTGCAGCTGCCCGAGCGCCTGCGCGGCCGGCTCTCCGATCTCGAGACCCTGAAGGTGCCGGTCAAGGGCGGGGCCGCCGTGCCGCTCGCCACCGTCGCCGATATCAGCCTCGGCCAGGGCCCGACCGGCATCGACCGCTACGACCGCGCCGTGCGCGTCGCCCTCGAGGGCGACATGCAGGGCACCGATGCGCTCGCCGAGCTGATCACCCAGGTGATGAACCTGCCGACGGCCAAGAACCTGCCGCCCGGGGTGACGATCAGCCAGACCGGCGACGCAGAAGTCATGGGCGAGGTGTTCGAGGGCTTCGCGCTCGCCATGGGCGCCGGCCTGATGATGGTCTTCGGCGTGCTGATCCTGCTGTTCGGCAACTTCCTGCAGCCGCTGACCATCCTGTTCTCGCTGCCGCTCTCCATCGGCGGCGCGATCCTGGCCCTGCTGATCTGCCACATGCCGATCTCGATGCCGGTGGTGATCGGCATCCTGATGCTGATGGGCGTCGTGACCAAGAACGCCATCATGCTGGTGGATTTCGCCGTGGAGCAGATCCGCGCCGGCGTCGACCGGAACGTCGCCATCGTGGATGCGGGCCGCAAGCGCGCCCGACCGATCGTGATGACCACCATCGCCATGGCGGCCGGCATGGTGCCGTCGGCGATGGCCTACGGGATCGGCGGCGAGTTCCGCTCGCCCATGGCGGTGGCGGTGATCGGCGGCCTGATCGTCTCGACGGTGCTGTCCCTGGTCTTCGTGCCGGCGATCTTCGTCCTGATGGACGACCTGTCGCGCCTGCTGAAGCGCCTGTTCGGCCGCTTCGTGGGCGAGCGCGACGACCCGGAGGATGCCACGACCTTCGACCCGGCCCATCCGGCCAACGACGGGCATCCGCTGCCGCCGCGGATCGCCGCGGAATAGGACCCACGCGACGCGGTGCATTGCGTCCCGCGCCGCGATGGGCTGTGACTCCCCCCATCGAATCAATGGAGACGCGCTAAACGATGTCGGGTGGTCACGGGGCGATCGAAGGGTCGAACAAGCGCGTGGCGCTGCTGATCTCGGTGCTGGCGCTGTTCCTCGCCTTCAGCGAGACCTTGGCAAGGCGTCCCAGACGGAGTCGATCGGGGCCAATGTCGAGGCCGCAAAACAATGGGCCTATTTCAGGCCCGCACCATCCGCTCCACGGTGCTGAAGACCGCCGACGAGGCCCTGGCCCTGCTTCCGCCGGGACCGAACCAGGACGCGATCGCCGCCAAGCGTGCCGAGTGGGCCAAGACCCTGACGCGCTGGGAATCAGAGCCCGCCACCGGCGAGGGGCGCAAGGAGCTGACCGCCAAGGCCCGCGCTTCGGAAGGCCGGCGCGACCTCGCGCTGCTGCGTTACCACCATTACGAATTGGCCTCGGCGGCCTTCCAGATCGGCATCGTGCTGGCATCGGCCGAGGTCATCACCGGCATCACCCTCTTGGTCTTCGCCGGCGGTTTCCTGGGTCTCGCCGGAGCCGCACTCCTCGGCTTCGGCTATCTCGCGCCGCATGCCCTGCCGTTCTTCCACTGAGGAATCGCCCCGCGAGTCAGCGGCGTAACGCCACCCTCGCGTCCGATTGATCGGCCGCGCCCGTCCATGGGCTGGACGCGCGCGCCGGAAGCTGATCGTTTCGGCACATTCCAGGGGGGAATGATGTCAGCTCATTCGGAAGACCAGGGCCGCCTGACGCGGCTCGCCAGCGCGATCTTCCTGCACACCGAGCACGCGATCTACGCGGCGCTCGGTCTCCTGCTCGCCCTCACCGCCATTGTCGCGCTGGTCGATGCCGCGGGGCTCACCTGGGAGGCCATGCGGGCGCTCGGCGGCGCCCAGCAGATCCTGGAGGTGATCGACCGGCTGCTGTTCCTGCTCATGCTGATCGAGATCCTGCACACGGTGCGGGTCTCGATGCGGTCGGGCACCCTGACCTGCGAGCCGTTCCTGATCGTCGGGCTGATCGCCTCGATCCGGCGCGTCCTGGTGATCACGCTGCAATCCTCCGAGATCATGCACGCCAAGGACTGGTCGCCCGAGAAGCAGGCGCTGTTCCAGGCATCGATGATCGAACTCGGCGTGCTGGCGGGGCTGATCCTCACGATGGTCTTCGCGATCTTCCTGCTCCACCGCGCCCGCGACGACGGGCGGCCGGCCGGCGAGGAGAAGCCCGCCGGCGAATCCTGACGCGGCTCACCCGCTCCGGGTCGCTGCGCTCCGTCCGCGATGACGGAGCGAAGACCGCATGCGCGCTCAGTTCATCCGCAGGATCGCCGCGTTGAGGAGCGTCGCGAAGCCCACCCAGGCGGCGTAGGGCACGAGGAGCCACGCGGCGATCCGGTCGAACCGCCAGGACAGCCGGATGGTCCAGAGCACCGTCACGAGCAGCATCGCGACGACAATGAGCCCCGCGCCGATCGCGTGGGCGGTGAAGAAGACGGGCGTCCAGGCGGCGTTGAGCACCAGTTGCACCAGGAAGGCCGCCAGGGCGAGCCACCAGCCCGTGCGGCTCGGTCCGGTGCGCGGCATGGTGCCGAGCAGCCGCCAGAGTGCGATCGCGATCATCGTATAGAGGATCGTCCACGCGACCGGGAACACCCAATTCGGCGGGTTGAAGACCGGCTTGTTCAGGCCGGCATACCATCCCGGGATCTCGGCCTGGGTCGCCATCGAGCCGACCACCGCGGTGGCCGCCACCGGCAGGATCGCGGCGGCGAGCCGTAGCCAGCGCGACAGAGGCGCCCCCTGGGGGACGTGTATGGCGGCCGTCATGATCGTTCGTCTCCACCGGGCAGGGCTTGCGGGCGTGGCTTGCAGGCGCGGGTTGCGGGCGTGGCTTGCCGGGGCCCACGCGCCGTGGCACGCGGCCGTCTCCATCCGCCGAGAATCGCCAGATGTCACTGCCTAACGCGCCGCAGGGTCCGTCGGATAGCCGCAGCGACGCTGCGCCGGAATTCACGCCCCGAACCCTGGCGGCCCAGGCCATGGGCCGGATCGAGCCCGGGACGCGGGCGGTGGTCATGCCGCTGCACGTCTCGACCACCTTCATCCGCGATCCCGACAACGGCTACAGCTCCGGCTACAGCTACGCGCGGCCCGACAACGCCACGGTGCGCGAGGCCGAATCCGTCCTGGCGATGCTGGAGGGTGCGGAGGCCGGCGCGCTGCTGTTCGGCTCCGGGATGGCGGCGGCGACCGCGGTGTTCGGCGCCCTGGAACCCGGCGACCACGTGGTCGCCGGCACGGTCATGTACTGGGCGCTGAAGCGCTGGCTGCGCGAGGAGGCGCCCCGGCGCGGCCTGACGCTCACCTTCGTGGACACGGCCGATCTGGATGCCCTGCGCGCCGCGGTCGCGCCCGGCCGGACCCGGCTCGTCTGGATCGAGACCCCCGGCAACCCGCTCTGGACGGTGACCGACATCGCCGCCGCCGCCGAGATCGCCCACGCGGCGGGGGCACGGCTCGCCGTCGATTCCACGGCCGCCTCGCCGGTGCACACGCGTCCCCTGGAACGCGGTGCCGACATCGTGATGCACTCGGCCACGAAGATCCTGAACGGCCATTCGGACGTCGTGGCGGGCGTGCTGGCGGGCGCGCGGGCCGACGCGTTCTGGGATCGGATCCGGGGGATCCGGGCCGGCAGCGGCGGTATCCTCGGGCCCTTCGAGGCCTACCTGCTGATGCGCTCGCTCCGGACCCTGCACCTGCGGGCCGCGGCACAATCGGCGGGTGCCCTGCGGCTCGCCGAGCGCCTGAGCGGGAACCCGCTCGTGACCCACGTCCTCTATCCGGGACTGCCGGACGATCCCGGGCACGCGATCGCCCGCCGTCAGATGCGGGACGGGTTCGGCTTCATGCTGTCGATCCGGGTGGCCGGCGGCGAGGCCGGCGCCATCGCCACGGCGGCGCGGGTGCGGCTCTGGAAGCGGGCGACCTCCCTCGGCGGCGTCGAGAGCCTCATCGAGCACCGCGCCTCGGTGGAGGGCCCGGGCAGCCCCTGCCCGCCGGAACTCCTGCGCCTGTCCACGGGCATCGAGGACACGGAGGACCTGTACGGCGATCTCGACCAGGCTCTGCGCAGCGCCCACGGGGGCTGATTGTCGAG
>NZ_BACT01000626.1:0-3923 GCF_000333255.1 Methylobacterium sp. B1
ACCCGGATGCCGCGCTCCTGGCCGGCGATGGCCAGGATCAGGCCGGGGATGCCCGCGCCGGAGCCGAGATCGAGCCACGTGCGCGCCTCCGGTGCCAGGTCGAGCAGCTGGAGCGCGTCGTCGATATGGCGGCTCCAGACCTCCGTCAGCGTCGCCGGGCCGACGAGGTTCTTGATGGGCTGCCAGCGCCGCAGCTGGGCCACGTAGAGGTCGAGCCGCTCGGCTGTTTCACGTGAAACACCGGCAGCCGCGAGGACGCGGGCGCGATCCGGATCGCTCATGCCGAAAGCGGGTCCACGGGGGCCGCGACCGGGACCGATCGGGCGCCGCGCCGCGCATGCGCGGCCAGCAGGGTCAGGGCCGCCGGCGTCACGCCCTCGATCCGCGCCGCCTGTCCGAGGGTCCCGGGGCGCACGGTCTCGAGCTTCACCCGCATCTCGTTGGAGAGCCCGCTGATCGTCGCGTAATCCAGGGCCGGCGGCAGGCGCACCGCCTCGTCCCGGCGGAAGGCCGCGATGTCCGCGTTCTGACGATCGAGATAGACCGCGTAGGTAGCGTCGGTCTTCATCCGGTCGGCGATCCGCGGGGCGACATCCGCGAGGTCCGGCCACACCGCCGCCAGATCGGACCACGCGATCTCCGGATAGGCCAGCAGCTGGAAGCCCGTGCGGCGGATGCCGTCGCGGTTCAGGCTGATCCCATGGGACGCGGCCTGGCTCGGCGTCAGGCTCACGGCTTCGAGGCGGGCGCGGGCTTCGTCCAGGGCCGCCTGTCCGGCCGCGTAATGGGCCGCCCGGTCTCCGCCGACGCAGCCCAGCGCGATCCCCCGCGGCGTCAGCCGGGCGTCGGCATTGTCGACCCGCAGGGACAGCCGATACTCCGAGCGCGAGGTGAACATCCGGTAGGGCTCGCTGACCCCCTGGGTCACGAGGTCGTCGATCATCACGCCGAGATACGACTCGGCCCGGTCGAAGCCCACGATGCTGCGGCCGCCCGCGTGCCGAGCGGCGTTGAGGCCGGCCACCAGCCCCTGGCCGGCCGCCTCCTCGTAGCCCGTGGTGCCGTTGATCTGGCCGGCCAGGAACAGGCCCGGCAGGCGCTTCACCTGCAGGCCGACATCGAGTTCCCGGGGATCGACGTAATCGTACTCGATGGCGTAGCCCGGCCGGCGGATCGCGGCCCGCTCCAGCCCGGGGATCAGGCGGACGAGATCGTGCTGGACCTCCTCCGGCAGCGCCGTGGAAATGCCGTTCGGGTAGATCGTCGGATCGTCGAGGCCTTCGGGCTCCAGGAAGATCTGGTGCCCTTCCCGGTCGCCGAAGCGCACGACCTTGTCCTCGATCGATGGACAGTAGCGCGGGCCCCGGCTGGCGATCCCGCCGGAATACATCGGCGAGCGGTGCAGGTTGGCGCGGATCAAGTCATGGACGGCCTGGCTCGTCCGGGTGATGCCGCAGCGGATCTGTGGCGTCGTGATCCGCTCGGTGAGCGTCGAGAACGGCACCGGCTCGGCGTCGGCCTCCTGCATCTCCAGGCCCGACCAATCGATGGTCCGTCCGTCGAGGCGCGGGGGCGTACCGGTCTTCAGGCGGCCGAGGCGAAGGCCGAGGCGGTCGAGGGTCTGCGCCAGCCCGATCGCCGGCGCCTCACCGACCCGGCCCGCCGGGATCTGCCGCTCGCCGATATGGATCAGCCCGCGCAGGAAGGTGCCGGTGGTCAGCACCACTGCGCCGCAGGCGAGGGTGCGCCCATCCGCCAGACCGAGGCCGCAGAGGTGGCCATCCGCGTCGAAGGTCAGATCCTCGCAGGCGCCCGCGATCACCGTGAGTCCCGCGGTCTCGGCGACGGCGGCCTGCATGGCGGCGGCGTAGAGCTTGCGGTCGGCCTGGGTCCGGGGGCCGCGCACCGCCGGCCCCTTGCGACGGTTGAGCAGGCGGAACTGAATGCCCGCCGCGTCGGCGACGCGACCCATCAGCCCGTCCAGGGCGTCGACCTCGCGGACGAGATGGCCCTTGCCGAGACCGCCGATGGCCGGGTTGCACGACATCGCCCCGATCGTCGCCGGATCGTGGGTGACCAGCGCCGTGCGCGCGCCGCAGCGCGCGGCCGCGGCCGCGGCCTCGACGCCGGCATGGCCGCCGCCGACGACCGCGACGTCGAACCGGGCGGAGGAGGTGGTGAGCATGGGGTGACGAGCAGCCTTTCGCAGACATCCCGCCGCGGATGCGGGTGACGCACACCCGCTGTCCTCCGGACTCGAGCCCGGGGGCGGCGGTTCTTCCGGGAGGTCTAAGCGGGGGCGGGCGCGGCGGTCAACGCATCCCCGTCGTCCTTCGCCAGACGCGGCCTCCGTCCTAGTCGCCGGTCGAAGCCGCAAATGGATACGATATTCGGTGCGATCGAGGCGCCGAGATCTATCGTCACCTCAAGCATTGCTCGTGGAGGATGCGTGAGGACTTGGCTATCGTCGCTTGCCAGTCACCCCGGACCGTGCAAGTCTTGCGCCGTGACTTCATCCTGAACGGACAGCGCCGTCCGGCAGGCTCACGAGAGGGGCTGTTTCGCCGCGTCGCGGGGCGACGCGGGATGAGGAGATTCGACATGTCGTCCCTGACGATCGGTCTGGGGGCCGCCTGCTGCGCGGCCGGCGCCGCCGCCCATTTCCTCGACCGCACCCAGCGCAAGGAAGGGCTGTTCGGCCTCGCGGGCTTTGCCCTGCTGCTGACGGGGATGTTCCTGAGCCGCTCCTGAGTGGGGTTCCTCGGAGGCCGGCCATCATCGTCCCGATACCTGCTCGGTCAGGACGCCTGCTTGGCTAGGATGACGGCTTGGCCAGGACGATGGAGCGCCGCGACGTCTGCTGCCGCAGCCCGACACCCCGGATCCGGCGTTCCGGGACCCGACTCGGCGTCAGCCCGTCATGGCCGTCGCGGTGTAGCCGGCCTTGGTCAGGGCCTCGGCGAGGGTGAGCGCCTGCGCGCCGGTGCGGATCGCCACCCGCCCGGCGTCCCGGTCGACCTGCACGTCGGCCGCGGGATCGATCCGCTTCACCGTGCGGGTCACCGCGGCGGCGCAGCCGTCGCAGGTCATCCCCTCCACCCGCATCAGCAGGTCGGTGCGCGTCTCGTCCATCCGGGCCTCCATCAGCCGTATCGCCTTCCGTCGTATCGCCGGGATGTCGGGCCCGGGTGCGACCGGTGCAAGCCGTGCGTGCGGCTCAGAACAGCGCAGGCATCCGGAAGGCGTAATCGATCCGCAGGCCGAACTGGTACTGATTGGGATTGCCGAAGGGTCGACGCACGAGCGGGCTGTTGCCGGAGGCGCCCAGGATGCGGGTATAGCCGGCATAGGCCGTGTAGGCCCAGGTCTCGCTCTGCGTGTAGGTCACGCCGCCGAGCACGCCCGCCGAGTAGAAGCTGCGCGGGTCGTAGGGGGTGACGCGCCCGTTCAGCGCCGCCTCGATCGGGGAGACGCCGAAATACTTCCGGGCGTAGCTGGCATCGCCGATGTTCAGGCGCGGCCCGATGGAGAACAGGAACTTCTCCGCGGGGATCAGGTAGTCGGCCGCCACCGAGCCGACCGTGCCGTGGTGACCGTAGAGGCCCTGGCGCACCTCGACGCGGGTCCGGATGAACGAGACCGGGTAGAACTCCGCGAACACGCCCGGCTCCACCGCGAAGCGGGCGTCGCGGAAGCCGTACAGGTGCCGCCGGTCGTCGCCGTAATAGCGCCCCGGCACGAAGCGCGCGGTCGGGCCGATCCGGAACGACTCGGTGTCGAACAGCGACAGGCTGAACCCGTCATCCGGCGTCGAGAAGCGGCGCGGCTCGCCCACCCGGCGGATATCGATCGAGGGATAGCCGACGGCCGTGTAGTCGCTGGCGCCGGGATAGCGCGGCACGGCCTGGATCGAGCCGCTCAGC
>NZ_BACT01000625.1:0-1108 GCF_000333255.1 Methylobacterium sp. B1
CTGGATTCCTTCAGATCAAGCGCGCGAGCTGAGTCATGCAACGCACCCTGACCCTGCGCGCCGGCATCCTCTCCCTGGCGCTCCTCGCGGTGATCCTACTCGGCTGGCAGGTCGCGGTGAGCGGCACGGCCAAGACCGAGGCGATGGATCCGGAATACGCGGCCCTGATGGGTCAGTCGGCCACCACCGGCAAGTCGGCCATGCCCGGCCCCCTGGATGTCGGGGCGACCATCTGGGGGCACCTGAGTGACCCGTTCTACGACCGCGGCCCGAACGACAAGGGCATCGGTATCCAGCTCGCCTACTCGATCGGGCGCGTGGCGCTCGGCTACGGCTTGGCGGTGCTGGTGGCGATCCCGGTCGGCTTCCTCATCGGCATGTCGCCGCTGATGAGCCGGGCGCTCGATCCGTTCATCCAGATCCTGAAGCCGGTCTCGCCGCTCGCCTGGATGCCGCTCGCCCTCTACACCATCAAGGACTCGGCCCTGTCGGCGATCTTCGTGATCTTCATCTGCTCGCTCTGGCCGATGCTGATGAACACCGTGTTCGGCGTGTCGAGCACGCGGAAGGAGTGGCTCAACGTCGCCCGGACCCTGGAGGTCGGGCCGGTGCGCCGGGCGTTCACGGTGATCCTGCCGGCCGCCGCGCCGACCATCCTCACCGGAATGCGCATCTCCATCGGCATCGCCTGGCTCGTGATCGTCGCGGCCGAGATGCTCGTGGGCGGCACCGGCATCGGCTACTTCGTCTGGAACGAGTGGAACAACCTCTCGATCACCAACGTGATCACCTCGATCTTGGTGATCGGCGTCGTCGGCATGGCCCTCGACCAGCTGCTGGCGCGCGCGCAGCGCCTCGTCACCTTCCCCGAATGAGGCACCCGATGAGCAAGCTGCTTCCCTTCGTGCGGCGCTCCAGCCGTGCCGCCCCCGCTCCCGTTCAGGCCGGGACCAGCCGCATGTCGAACGCAGAGAAGTTCATCTCCATCGAGGGGATCGCGCGGCCCTATCCGGGGCCAGGGGGCAAGACGGCCACGATCTTCGAGGACCTGTGGCTGCCCATGCCCCGGGGAGAGTTCGTGTGCATGATCGGGCACTCGGGCTGCGGC
>NZ_BACT01000624.1:0-6127 GCF_000333255.1 Methylobacterium sp. B1
CGCCCTGGGCGGACCGGTGCCCCTCGCGGCCTTCGTCGAGCCCCGGATCGAGCCGGAAATCGTGTTCGGTCTGGCACGCGCGCCGGAACCCGGCATGGATGCCGAGGCGCTGATCGCCTGCCTCGACTGGGCCGCGAGCGGCTTCGAGATCGTGCAGTCGCTCTATCCGGGCTGGCGCTTCGCGGCGCCCGACACCGTGGCGGCCTTCGGGCTGCACGGGTTGCTGGTGGTGGGCGAGCGGGTGCCGGTTCCGGCGGCCGCGCGGCGCGCCTGGATCGGCGACCTCGCGGGCTTCACCGTCGACCTGCTGCGGGACGGCGCCGTCGCCGACCGGGGCGGCGGCCGCAGCGTCCTCGGGACGGGACCGCTCGCCGCCCTCGCGCACTTGGTCGATGCGCTGGCTAACGATCCGGTCGCCCCGCCGCTCGCAGCCGGCACGGTCGTCACAACCGGCACGCTGACAGACGCGCTTCCGGTCGCCTCCGGCCAGCACTGGAGCACGCGGCTCGACGGGCTGCGGCTTCCCGGCATCGACCTTGCCCTGATCTGAAAGACCCGGCACGGGTTATCGTGCCAGGATCGTGTCGTTTCCCGGGCCGGCTCCGGGACTCTGGCATTGGTGATGGTTAGCCGACATGCCAAATGCTGAGCCATGCCTGGACGCCTGCGGCGACGCCACACGACCTTCCTCGTCTCCGTCACCGTGCAGGGCTCCAGCCCGGCATCCGGCGCCACGGTCTACGCGGTGATGAAGCCCAGCGCCGCGGAGGCGCTGGAGGCCGTCCGCCCTCTGGTCGACCCGTCGGCCACCCTCGCCGTCGTGGGCAGCCTGTCCACCCGGATCGCCAAGGCCCTCAAGCTGAAGCGCGACGAGCCGCGGGTGGTCTGAGCCGCCCGGTTCCGGCTCAATCCACCGCGAGCCGGTAGCCGACGCCCCGCACGGTCTGCAGGAAGACCGGATTGGCGGGGTCGACCTCGGTCTTGCGGCGCAGGCGGTTGATCTGCACGTCGACGGTGCGCTCCGCCGCGGCCCCGCCGGGGCCGGCGAGCTGCTCGCGCTCGACATTGGCGCCGCCCGCCATCGCCAGGATCGTCAGGATCTCGCGCTCGCGCTCGGTGATGCGGATCAGCTCGTCGTCCCGGCGCAGCTCGCCCCGGTCGACCCGGAACGCGAACGGCCCGAAGGTCACCGCCTCGGCGGCCGCCGCGCGGGGCCGCGCGCTGCGCTTGATGATGTTGTTGAGCCGCAGCGTCAGCTCCCGCGGCTCGAAGGGCTTGGGCAGGTAATCGTCCGCGCCGATCTCCAGCCCCATCACCCGGTCGTTCGGGTTGGAGCGGGCGGTGAGCATCAGGATCGGCACCCGCGACGTCTCGCGCACGCTGCGGGCGTAGTCGAAGCCGTTCTCGCCGGGCATCATCACGTCGAGGACCATGGCGTCGAACACGACGCTCTGGGCCCGGGCCCGCGCCTCCGCGGCGCTCGCCGCGGCGGTGACCCGGAAGCCCTGGTCGGTGAGGTAACGGGCGAGCAATTCGCGCAGCCGGCGGTCGTCGTCGACCACGAGGACGTGGGGCGCCTCGTCGGGCAGGTCGGCCCGGGCGGCATTGCTCACGCGCACTCCTCCCCGGCGACGCGCCCGTCGCTCCCGCCCCCGCGCCGCGCCATCAGGCGCTGGACCGCCGGGCGGTCCTCCGGCTCGATCATCGCCATCAGGAAATCCTCCGGGGAGCCCCGGGCATCCGGCGCCGCGAGCGCCCGGGCGAGGCGGCGGGCCTGGACCCGCGTGAGGTCGGCCGCGAGCCGGGCGCCGGCCTCGGTGCAGTAGAGGAGGCGCTGGCGCCGGTCGCTGGAACCCGGCTTCTGCGCGACGTAGCCCTGCCCGATCAGGTCCTTGAGCACCCGGTTGAGGCTCTGCTTGGTGATGCGCAGGATGTCGAGGAGTTCGGCGATGGTCAGGCCGGGATAGCGGTCGACGAAGTGCAGCACCCGGTGGTGGGCCCGGCCGAAGCCGTAGGCGGCCAGGATCCGGTCGGGATCGCCCACGAAATCCCGGTAGGCGAAGAACAGAAGCTCGATCAGGTCGTCGCTGCCGAGGGCGGCCGGCGCGGCACCCGGGACGGGTTTCGCCGCGAAGATCGCCTCGCGCGGGGCTGTCCGTGTCACGGCGCGGCCGCTCCCAACGGGTGATAGGTCAGTCCCCATGACGTTTCTCAAGGCGGCCCGGGCCCGTCAACCCTGACCGGGCCGGCCGGGGCGCCGGCCGGCGGCGATCCTCAAGCGGGATTGCCGCCGGTCCGGCCCCTCCGCTACGCAGGATCCTCGATCGACGGGAGCGGACGGACATGGCCGAGGCAGCTGAACCGGGACCGGGACGCCTCTGGATCCGCGATCCGCGCGCCATCCTGGCCGAGGGCGCCGGGGGCGGGATCGTCGTGGCGGGCACCCGGATCGTCGAATGCGTGGCGGCGGGCGCGAAACCCGCCGCGCCCGTGGACGAGACCTTCGACGCCTCGCGCCACGTGGTCATCCCGGGGCTGATCAACACCCATCACCACGCCTTCCAGACGCTGACCCGCGCCCACCCGCTGGCGATCAACAAGCCGCTCTTTCCCTGGCTGAAGGCGCTCTACACGGTCTGGGGGCGGATCACCCCGGAGGCGTTCCGGCTCGCCACGCAGGTGGCCTTCACCGAGCTGCTGCTCTCGGGCTGCACCACGGCGGGCGACCATCACTACCTGTTCCCGAAGGGGCTGGAGGATTCGATGGACGTCCAGGTCGCGGAGGCCCGGGCCCTCGGGATCCGGGCCGCGATCACCCGCGGCTCCATGAGCCTGTCCGACCGGGAGGGCGGGCTGCCGCCCGAGAGCCTGACCCAGGACGACGACACGATTCTTTCGGATTGCGAGCGGGTGCTGAACCTGTTCCACGACCCCGCCCCCGGCGCGATGGTGCAGGTCGCGCTCGCCCCCTGCTCGCCCTTCGCGGTGACCCGGCGCCTGATGCGCGAGAGCGCGGCGCTCGCCGCCCGGCACGGGAGCCGGCTGCACACCCATCTCGGCGAGACGCTGGACGAGGACGCCTATTGCCAGCAGATGTTCGGTTGCCGGCCGGTGGAGTACCTCGAGGAGGTCGGCTGGCTGAACGATCGGGTCTGGCTCGCCCACGGCATCCACTTCACCGATGCCGAGGTCGCCCGGCTCGGCAAGGCCGGGGTCGGCGTCTGCCACTGCCCGACCTCGAACATGACCCTGGCCTCGGGCCGCTGCCGCACCTGCGAGCTGGAGGCGGCGGGCTCGCCGGTGGGCCTCGGTGTCGACGGCTCGGCCTCGAACGACAGCTCGAACCTGATGGAAGGCGTGCGCCACGCCCTGATGATCAACCGGCTCACCTACGGGGCGGAGGCCGTGACGCATCTCGACGCCCTGCGCTGGGCCACCGAAGGCTCGGCCGCCTGCCTCGGCCGCACCGATATCGGCCGGATCGAGCCGGGCCGGGAGGCGGACCTCGCCCTGTTCACCCTGGACGAGCTGCGCTTCTCCGGCGCCCACGACCCGCTGGCGGCTCTGGTCCTGTGCGGCGCCACCCGGGCCGACCGGGTGATGGTGGCGGGCCGCTGGCGGGTGATCGACGGCCAGCCGCTCGGTGTCGATACCGGGATGCTGCGCGAGGCGCATTCCCGGCTGGCGGTGGACCTGTTCGGAGCGGTGTAGAGGGCGAGCCCTGACCCGCCCCGCGCGTGATCCTCAGAACAGCCCGTCGATCTGCCCGTTGGCGTCCAGCCGGATCGTGTCGGCGGCGGGCACCCGGGGCAGGCCCGGCATGGTCATGATCTCCCCGCAGATCGCCACCACGAAGCCGGCGCCGGCCGAGAGCCGGACGTCGCGCACGCCCACGATGTGGCCCTCGGGGGCGCCCATCAGGGTCGGGTCGGTGGAGAACGAGTACTGGGTCTTGGCCATGCAGATCGGCAGGTGGCCGTAGCCGTCCTTCTCGAAGGTGGCGAGCTTGGCCTGAGCCTTCGTCTCGATCTGGATGTCGGCGGCCCCGTACAGCTTGGTGGCGATCGCCCGGATCTTGTCGGAGAGGCGGCTCTCCGTCTCGTAGGCGTGGCGGATCGGCGCCGGCTCGGCCTCGGAGAGCTTCACCACCGCGCGGGCCAGCTCCTCGGCCCCGGCCCCGCCCTCCGCCCAGTGGCGGCAGGTGATCGCCTCGACGTCGAGCCGCTCGCGGCACAGTTCCTTGAGCTTGGCGTGCTCGGCATCGGTGTCGGCGTGGAAGTGGTTGACGCCGACCACCACCGGCAGGCCGAAGCCGCGCAGGTTGGTCACGTGCCGGGCGAGGTTGGCGAAGCCCTTCTCCAGGGCGTCGATGTTCTCGGCCCCGAGGTTCTTCTTGTCGACGCCGCCATGCATCTTGAGGGCGCGGATGGTCGCCACCACCACCACGGCCGAGGGGGTCAGCCCCGCCTGCCGGCACTTGATGTCGAGGAACTTCTCGGCGCCGAGATCGGCGCCGAACCCGGCCTCCGTCACCGTGTAGTCGGCGAGCCGCAGGCCGGCCCGTGTGGCGATCACCGAGTTGCAGCCATGGGCGATGTTGGCGAAGGGGCCGCCATGGATCAGCGCCGGGTTGCCCTCGAGCGTCTGCACGAGGTTGGGCTGCAGGGCGTCCTTGAGCAGCACCGTCATGGCGCCGGTGGCCTTCACGTCCTTGAGGGTGACGAGCTTGCGGTCGCGGGTCTCGGCGATCACGATCCGGCCGAGGCGCTCCTCCAGGTCGGCGAGGTCCTTGGCGAGGCAGAACACCGCCATCACCTCGGAGGCCACCGTGATGTCGAACCCGTCCTCCCGGGGGAAGCCGTTGGCGACGCCGCCGAGCGACTGGGTGATCTGGCGCAAAGCCCGGTCGTTCATGTCGACGACGCGGCGCCAGTGGATGCGGCGCACGTCGATGTTGAGCTCGTTCGCCCAGTAGACGTGGTTGTCGATCAGCGCGGCCGCGAGGCTGTGGGCCGACGTGATGGCGTGGAAGTCGCCGGTGAAGTGCAGGTTGATCTGCTCCATCGGCACGACCTGGGCCTTGCCGCCGCCGGCGGCGCCGCCCTTCATGCCGAAGCACGGCCCGAGCGACGGCTCGCGCAGGCAGATCATGGTCTTCTCGCCGATGCGGTTCAGGGCGTCGCCCAGGCCCACCGTGGTGGTGGTCTTGCCCTCGCCCGCGGGCGTCGGGGAGATCGCCGTGACCAGCACGAGCTTGCCGGGCTTCCGGCTCTCCAGCCCGGCGATGTAGCCGTGGTCGATCTTGGCGATGTGCTTGCCGTAATTGTGGAGCGCGTCATCCGGGATGCCGAGCTTCTCGGCGACCTGCGCGATCGGCTTCAGGGTCGCGGCGCGGGCGATCTCGATATCTGACGGCATGGGCCTTCCTCCCTGACTCGCGGGCGCGATGCCCGCCCGCCGGCTCTTGCCGTGCGAATCTCCTGCCGTGCGGGCTGCGGCTTGGCCGCCCGCGAACGGCTGCGCACTGTGCGTCAAAGCCCGGGAAAATGCGCGTCGATTTTTATGATATGGCGGACAAAATACTCTTGTCGCCCCCGACGTCCCCAGCTCCGACGCACGGAGCGGGTCCGGACCAGCGAGACGCCCGGTCGAGGCCTGCCATCGGCGCCTCGGCCGTCAGAACCTGACCAGCTCGACGCGCCGGTTCTTGGCCCGTCCCTCCGCGCTGTCGTTGGCGGCGACCGGGCTGGACGCCCCGAAGCCCCTGGCCTTCAGCCGATCCCTCGCGACACCGGCGGCGACGAGCTTCGCCATGACCGCCTTGGCACGGCCGTCGGACAAGGCCTGGTTGTGCGCGGCGGCTCCGGTCTCGTCGGTATGGCCGTTGATCGCGAGCCGCAGGCCGGGATTCGTCCGCAGCAGGCCCGCCACCGCGTCGATCTGCGGGGCGGAGGCCGGCAGGATCTCGGTCCTGTCGGTGGCGAAGTTGACCTGGATCACCGCCTTTCCCGTCGTGTCGAGGTCCTGCTTCAGCTGCTCGGCGGGCAGGAGGGCGGCGGTCTGGAGAAACGGCTTGGTCTCCAGGATGGTCCAGGCCGCGTTGTTGCTGCCGGGCACGAAATGGACC